>JANOOM010000030.1:0-11432 GCA_031421335.1 Armatimonadota bacterium | reverse complement strand
GCACAAGCAGCGACAGGGCTAATCGCCCATACGACCTAGGAGGCACTTTTGGCACGTATTGCAGGCGTCGACTTGCCGCGCGATAAGCGGGTGGAGTACGCGCTCCTTTCTATTTTCGGCATCGGCCTGACCAGCAGCCGCGACATCCTTGAGAAGAACGGCGTCAGCGTTGATACGCGCGTCCGCGATCTCACCGAGGTCCAGACGAATAATCTGCGCGAGACTATCGAGCGCGAATACCGCGTCGAGGGCGACCTCAAGCGGCAGATTCAGATCAACATCCGCCGTTTGTCTGAGATCGGATGCTATCGCGGCATTCGCCACCGCAAGGGTCTTCCCGTGCGTGGACAGAAGACCAAGAGCAACGCCCGCACCCGTCGTGGCCCGCGCCGCGCCGTTGCTGGCAAGAAGAAAGTCAAGAAGTAAATAACAGGGGCGCGAATCGTCGCGCCCTCCTGTACCGCCCCTCACCTTGCCGGGTGTTGGGACGGGATGATAGGAGACAGTACAGACCGAATGGCACAGAAGAAAACAACACAGCGGCAGAAGCCCAAAGAGAAAAAGAATATCGCACAAGGACTCGTGCATATTCAGAGTACCTTCAATAACACCATCGTCTCGATCACCGACACGCGGGGCGACCTGATCTCCTGGGCCAGCGCCGGCTCCGTCGGATTCAAAGGCTCGCGCAAAGGCACCCCGTTCGGCGCCCAGCTCGCCGCCGAGAACGCCGCCCGCAAGGCACAGGAACACGGCCTGCGGCGCGTGGATGTGCATGTCAAGGGACCCGGCTCAGGCCGCGAGACGGCCATCCGTGCTCTGCAGGCGGTCGGCATCGAAGTCAGTATCATCAAGGATGTGACGCCGATCCCGCACAACGGCTGCCGCCCGCCTAAGCGCCGCCGCGTTTAACGCCTTTGCCCCGCTTTTGGAGAAATAAGAACCGATGACCGCCGTTAAAAAAGGACCCGTCAGCAAGTCGGGCGACGCCCGCTGCCGGCAGTGCCGCCGCGAAGGCGTGAAGATGTACCTGAAAGGCACACGCTGCTACAGCAAGAAGTGTGCCATCGAACGCCGCAACTACCCGCCGGGCATGCACGGCCAGGGCATGCAGAAGAAAACCACCGAGTACGCTCATCAGCTTCGCGAGAAGCAGAAGATGAAGCGGACGTATCGCGTCCTGGAGCGCCCGTTCCGCAACTATGTGGACGAGGCTCTGCGGCGCAAGGGCGTCACTGGCGAGAACATCCTGTCGATGCTCGAAACCCGGTTCGACAATGTGATCTACCGGTTGAACCTCGGCGCTTCGCGCGCTCAGGCCCGGCAGTTCGTTTCGCACCGCCACTTCCTGATCAACGGCAAGCGTGTGGACATCCCCTCGTACCAGGTGCGTGTTGGCGATGTCATCACCGTCCATGAGAACAGCCGCAAGCTCCTGCCGATGCTGGATTCGCTGCGGGGCATGGGCCGGCGCATCCCTGAGTGGCTGACGTTCGATGCCAACTCGCTGGTGGGCAAGATCATCGCCGTGCCGACGCGCGACATGATTGATACCGATGTCGCCGAGCAGTTGATCGTCGAGTACTACTCGCGATAATGGATCAGGCCCCGCTTTGAGCGGCCTGACGCCGGGACCGAAACCCGCCGCATTGTTACGGCGGGTTTTCGCCTGTACGCCCAAAGGCTGCTTTTACGCAGGGTGACCTGGAGGAGTTAAACGAATACGATGCCAGAGATGACAATGGACCCGGCTGCCCCGCGCATCGAAACGCTGGAGCAGACCGATACCTACGGCAAGTTCGTGGTGGAGCCGCTGGAGCGCGGCTACGGCGTGACGTTGGGCAACTCCCTGCGCCGCGTCCTACTGTCGTCCATCCCCGGCGCCGCTGTCACATCCATCAAGATTGACGGCGTGCTGCACGAGTTTTCGACCATTCCGGGCGTCAAAGAAGACACCACGGAGCTTATCCTGAACCTGAAAGACCTGTTTGTCAAGGTCCACGGCCGTAACGGCGTCCTGTCCAACGGCGCCAAGCCGGACCCACAAATCATCAAAATTGATGTGACTGGGCCGGGCCATGTGACTGGCGCGGACATCCAGTGCCCGAGCGATATCGAGATCGTGAACCCGGAAGTCCACCTCGCGACATTATCCGATGACAAGACACATCTGTCAATGGAACTGACGGTGGACGAGGGCAAAGGCTACGTCCTGCCCGAGAAGCAGGACAAGAGCAAGCAGGTAATCGGCGTGATCCCCATTGGGGCTTCGTTCACGCCCGTTCGCAAAGTCTCGTTCAACGTCGAGGCCACCCGCGTCGGCTTCAAGACCGACTTCGAGCGGCTGACGCTGGAGATATGGAGCAACGGTACCATGCTGCCGGGTGACGCTCTGAGCCAGGCGGCGTACCTGTTGGAGACGTTCTTCCATCGTTTCGTAGAATTCCCGCAGGGGATGGGCGGCCGTCCCGGCGGAATAAACGGCGCTTCCTTCCCGGTCGGCGCGGGCGGCGCTCCTGACGCGCGCATCGAGGAGCTTGACTTCTCGGTCCGCACTTACAACTGCTTGAAGAAGGCCAACGTCCTGACCATCGGCGACCTGCTCCAGATCTCGGAAAGCGAGCTGATGCAGATACGCAACTTCGGCAAGAAGTCGCTGACTGAAGTCAAGGAAAAGCTGGCATCGCTGGGCCTGAGCATCTTGGGCGCGACCGACGATGATACGGCCTACGCCGACGAAGATGAGACCGAAGACGAAGAAGAAGCGGCTGTCACTGGGCCGGACGAAGAATAAAGGAAATCTAAGATGAATCACCGGATCGGCGGCCGTAAGTTCGGTCTGCCCAGCGACCAGCGGCGCGCCCTCTTGAAAGGGCTTGTCCGTGCGCTCTTCACCTACCAGACTATCAAGACGACTGAGACCCGCGCGAAAGACGTCCGCTCGATCGCCGAGAAGATGATCACGCATGCGCGCATTGACACGGTGCATACGCGGCGCCAGGCTCGCCGTTTCCTCGGCGATGAGACCCTGGTGCATCACCTGTTCACGCAGATCGCGCCCGAGTTTAAGACCGGGCCGGGCGGCTATACGCGTACCGTCAAGATCGGCCAGCGCCGGGGTGATGCCGCGACCATCGTCCAGCTCTCGCTCATCACGGACCGCGAATTCGGCATGCCGACTGCGCCGGAGAAGACGGGCCAGCCGGGCCACGCTCGTTAGACATGGCGCGTAAGCTCAAGCTGACCTTGGAATACGACGGCACCGAGTTCCGCGGATTCCAGGCACAGGGCAAGGGCGAGCGCACTGTACAGTCGGTGCTCGCAATGGCGGTCGCGACGCTCTCGCCGCGCGAACAGGTCATTCTCAACGGGGCAGGCCGGACTGATGTCGGTGTTCATGCGCTCGGGCAGGTGGTTTCTTTTGAGACCGAGAGCGCCCTACCGACCGAGAGGTGGGCGATTGCGCTGAACAGCCTGCTCCCGCGAGACATGGCCGTCGCAAGTGTCGAGGAAGCCGCACCGGACTTCCACGCCCGGTTCTCAGCGCGGCGCCGAACTTACGGCTACTTGATCTGGACGCGGCGCACGCGCTCCGCCCTCTGGGGCCGGTATAGCCTGCATTACCGCCGCCCCTTAGACATTGCCTTGATGCGTCAAGCGGCGTTTCCGCTGGTCGGAACGCATGACTTCGCCTCCTTCGCCCGTGCCGGCGGCGATCCGGGGCGGACGACGGTCCGAGACCTGCACCGGCTTTCTGTCCGTCGGACGCAGAACGGCCTGCTCGTGACGGTGACAGCCAATGGCTTCCTGCGCTCGATGGTCAGGAACATCGTCGGCGGCCTCGTTGCCGCTGGGGCAGGGGACATTCTTCCGGTAACCCTGGAAGAACTACTGGCACGAGGCGATCGTGCCCTGAACCCGATCCCGCCCGCCGTGCCGCAGGGCCTTTGCCTGCTGCGCGTGGACTACTGAACAAACTTTGGAGAAACAACATGGGAACGTATAGTGCAAAGCCGCTGGAGATGGAGCAGAACCGGAAGTGGATCACGATTGATGCCACGAACCAGGCCATGGGCCGGCTCGCCGTCGAGGTGGCCAAGATCCTGCGCGGCAAGAACAAGCCCGAATGGACCCCGCACGTGGATTGTGGCGACCATGTCATCATCATCAATGCCGACAAGGTCATCCTGACCGGCAACAACAAGAAAGATGAACCGGTCTACCGCCACACCCTGTATCCCGGCGGCATCCGCAGCGTGACACGGGGCCGCGAGATCGAGAAGGACTCGGTCGCCGCCCTCATGCGCGTCGTCAAGGGCATGTTGCCCCACAATACTTTGGGCGCACAGACCCTGAAGAAGCTTCGCATCTACTCCGGACCGGAGCATCCGCATCAGGCGCAGAAGCCGCAAGACATCGCATAGTCGGCAGCAACTAAGGAACAAACATGGCAGAATCCACACGCTATTACGGCACCGGCAAACGAAAGAACGCCATCGCCAAGGTCTGGCTCTCAAACGGCCAGGGCAACATCACCATCAACAACCGGACGACCAGTAACTACTTCGGCCGCGCCTCGCTTGAAGCCCTGATCATGCAGCCGTTCGAGGTGACTGAGACCGTCGGCAAGTTCGACGTCTTCGTTCGCGCCCTCGGCGGCGGCATCTCCGGCCAGGCCGGCGCGGTCCGCCACGGTATCTCCAAGGCCCTCGTCGAGTCCGACCCCGATATGCGGCCCGTGCTCCGCAAACTGGGCTACCTGACCCGAGACCCGCGCGTCAAAGAGCGGAAGAAGGCCGGACGCAAGCGCGCCCGTCGTGGCTTCCAGTTCAGCAAGCGCTAAACTGCTTTGTCCATCCTCACCGTCACGCTTAATGCCGCGGTCGACAAGCTGTATACCATTCCCGGCTTCGCTGTGGGGCAGGTGCAGCGCCCGGCAGAAACGCGCGTCTACGCGGGCGGCAAAGGCATTAATGTCGCCCGTGTCTATCAACTGCTGGGTGGTTCCATTGCTGCGACCGGGTTTCTGGGCGGGGCCAGTGGGGGATATATTGATAATAGCTTGCGCCAGGAGAGCATCCCGGCGCGTTTTGTCAGCATCGCCCAGGAGTCTCGCACTTGCACAGTTGTCGTTGATCCGGTGGGGCAGACCGAAACCGTAATCAACGAGCGTGGCCCACAGGTCACGCCCGCTGAGTGCGGGGCGTTGCTTCAGAGGCTCAGGGAACTATTGCCTGCCTATGATGCCGTAACCTTATCAGGCAGCCTTCCGCTGGGGGCGCCGCCTGGTTTCTATAGCGACGTCGTTCACCTCGCTCGTCGCTATGGTATTGATGCCATCCTGGATGCAAGCGGCGATGCGTTGCGCCTCGGCGTTGAAGCCAAGCCGTTTCTGGTCAAGCCGAATGTGCATGAACTGGAAGCGCTCGGCGTCGGGGGCGATGGCTGGGGTGGCTCGGCACAGGCGCTGCGCGCTCAATACGGTGTCACACTGGCCTTGGTGACTGGCGGGCCGCATGGGGCGGTCTTAGCGGCCTCAGAAGGCACTTGGGAGGCCATTCCACCCTCGGTCCAAGCCGTGAGCGCTCTCGGTTCCGGTGATTCGCTCCTAGCAGCCTTCGTTTGGGCCTGGCAGCAGGGGTGGGGCCATGCAGAGGCACTCAAGTTGGGCGTCGCGGCCGGTGCGGCGAACGCCGCCGTTTATGGCTCCGGCTTTTGCACCCGCGACCAGATATACGACGTGGCATCCCGAACGATCGTGGCCAAGATCGCTTGAACAAAAAAGCGGTTCCGGTAGTCTTACAAGGGTGCGACAATGATGCCGGCAGACATCGCAATTGTTACAGCGCTGGTGCCCACCGTTCTCGGTCCGAAGCGGTCTCCCGAATTCGGGAAACATCTCGAACTAACGGCGTGCGAACTGCGTGACATTCTCCGCCGTAAGTGACGGTTTAGTGGGTTGAGGACGTATCATGCTTCCCCTGGCTTTTCTGGGCAGTCCCGCTGACATCGCGATCATTCTGGTGCTGGCACTCATCGTCTTTGGCCCGAAACGGCTTCCTGAGATTGGGAAGCAGCTCGGCCAGGCGATGCGCGAACTACGAAAAATTACAGATGAGGTGACGGGGACCATGCACTCCGTCCACAGCGAAGTCGAATCGGTCTACAAGCCGGTTCTTTCGCCGCCCTACGAGTATGGCAATCCGTATGCCTCGACCAGCAGTGCGACTGTTGAAAAAGCCGTCCGCCGCCTGCCTTATGATCAAGAACCGGAAGATCTGATGGCGCCGATTGTTCCGGCGCATTCTGCTGAAACGAACCCGCATGCTGAGACGCAGCCTGCACCCGCGCTCCCGGAAAGCGCAGACATGAAAGGACACTGATATGCTCCCATTGGCATTTGGCTTCGGCGCCCCGCAAGACATGGTAATCATCGCCGTCGTAGTCCTGCTCCTTTTCGGCGGCTCGAAGCTGTCCGGCTTCGGCAAGTCGCTCGGCGAGGGCATCAAGGAATTCAAGAAGGCGACCACCGACGATGAGAAGGCGGAGCAGGCGCCGGTCGCGACCGTCTACGGTAAGACGGCCCAAGTGGCTGCTACTCCCGAGAAGCCCGTGACTGTCGGCGTGGCGACCGAGGAGAAGCCCCGTCTATGAACGCACTCCAGATCATCCTGTTGGTTATCCAAGGGATTATCAGCATCGCCCTGATTGCCATCGTCATGTCGCAGACGACCAAGAACGAGGGTCTGACTGGGACCATCGGTGGTAACGTCAGCGCGAACTTCAAGGGCAAGCCTGGCTTTGAAGAAATGCTTCAGCTCTACACGCGCTACCTGGGCGTCGCCTGGTTCGTCATCAGCATCCTCGTCGGTATCGCCTTTCGCAACTACATCGGCTGATCCCCAAAATAACAAACGGCCCGCCGAGTATCTCGGCGGGCCGTTTCACGTTTAAACCTGGCGCCGAGAACGTCCTAAGCGGCTTTGCGGTTGCTCTGCTCGCGCGTCCACTGCCGGTCGGTCGTCTCCGCAAGGGTGGCGAGGGCCTCATGCGGGTCTTCCTGTGCGGTCGTAACGATATACGAATAAAATGCGATGGCGGATAACACATAGCCCGCCGCGATCCAAAAGAACATGGGTGCCACTCTCCTTTGACTGTATTATCGGCACGTTTCTTCTTCTTCCTCACAGCATTTTCACCATGTTCTCGCCCCGAAATTACCCCCCGAAATTCTCATTAGGTGAGAATTTCTGTAGATCGTTTTGCGTCCTTATCCTCTTTCGCTGATACTCACTGCCATTTAAGATATAATATATCTGTAACGCAAAGACTGATCTGGTTTAGTGAGAGGAAAACGAAAGATGGACACGATACTTGAGACCAACGCTGCCGTCGAGAGCGTCCGCCAGGCGTATGACGGCAAATCCGACCGCCCCCGCCCCGAGTGGGTGCGCGGCACATGTCCGCAATGTGGGTCGGAGCTTGTCTCCAACTGCTACTACGTCGGGGGTCGCGGCTACTTGATAATCTATGATTGTTGGGCTTCGTTGCAAGACAATCCCGCCTGTACATATCGCAAGGTGCTCTAAGCGCCAGAAGCAGGGATGAGGCACCATGCCATGGACACAGGGCATCTACATCACTACCAACACGGTGACTGCCGAGATTTACATCGGCAGTTCTATTGACATATCCCGGCGGTGGACAGATCACCGCTGGTTGTCGAAGACGAAGCGGCACAAGAACGCGACATTTCAAGCTGCCTGCGAGACACATGGCGCTGCATCCTTCTCACTCTCTGTTCTTGAACTCGTAGAGAAGGCCGAACAGCTTACATCTCGGGAGCAGTTCTATCTCGATCTCCTGAAGCCGTTTTACAATGGGGATGAAGTCGCCATTCGCGCGCCCGATCGGACTTGGCGCAGTGACGAGGCTGACCGAGCGAGGTTCTGGAGCAAAGTAGATCAGGTCGAAGAAGGCTGCTGGCTCTAGCAGGGAATGATGTTCAGCCAAAGTTATGGCTCCTTCAAGACCAATGGCAAGCTGCACCTGGAGAGAATGGTGAGAAGTGATACTCATTGGTGTCATCTGAACTCGGAGCGGCAGCGCGGCGAGAACAATCACCACGCGAAACTGGGCTGTGAGCAAATCGAAGACATACGCATTCGCTATGCGACCGGCACCGTCAGCCAGTTCGTCCTGGCAGACGAGTTTCACGTTGCACAGACGACCATCAGCGCAATCGTGCGGCGGTGGAACTGGAAAGAATAACAAGTTTCGAGACTAGACCTGGTTTAAGGAGAACTGACAATGAACACCTATGAGAAGAACGGTGCCGAGGGCGCCGGGCGCGAAGTGACGAAAATCCAGATCTTCCGGTTCGTCGCCAAGGACAAGATCCTGGACATCACCGACCTGCTCGCCTTCGATCCCAAGCGCAGCAAGATCGTCTTCACCCTCGTCGAGTTCGATGAGCACAACAAGGCCACCCAGCGCGTCCGGCACTATGTGGACGCGGACGACATGAAGCTGGTCTGCCATGACCTTCTGGCCGGCACGTTCATCAGCTTCGAGGACCAGAAGGGGAGCGCGCACGACGACTATACCGAGGCGCGCGTGCTGTCCTTCAAAAAGGAGTCGAAGTACCGGCAGCCCTACGTCCTGCGCGTGGACAATGGCCAGGGCGAGGTCTATGGGCAGGGGCAGGTCAAGATGGTCAAGGCCACCGACAGCCTCACCATCCAGATGCCCGAGTTCGAGGCGCGCAAGTTGGCCCTGACCGTCCTGGACTACGTCCACCAATGGGAAATGATCCACTTCCGCAAGCGCCAGGACGCCCGCACCGTGACCTTCACGCCGGCCGCCGAGACGGAGCCGGCGGCATCGGGCGAAGAGCAGCGGCTGGCGGCATAGGTCGTGCCATGAAGAAAGGGCGGGAGCATCATGCTCCCGCCCCTTCTCTTTTGTTGTCTCTACTCTATCGCGTGCGCTGCTTCATCGGTGCGCCGCTTCAGGTCCGTTTTATTCCGCAGCAGGCGTGGCGTCTCAGACTCGACCGAGTTACGCCCGAACAGCAGGTCTAGCGTCCAGCCGGACACGACGCGGGCCTTGCGGCTCCAATGCGGGATTTTCGCCAAATAAACGGTGCGCCAGAGAAACCAGGCGCCGAACCCAGAGAACTTGAACCATTTGATCTGAGCGACCGCGATATGATGGCCAAGGTTAACGAACTCGCCCAGACTGCGGAACAGGAACGGTTTCGCTTCCCGGCCCCGCAGGACGGCAATGACATTGTGCGCGAGCTGCTTGGCCTCCCGGTCGGCGTTCTGCGCGGTCCCTGTGTAGGGCCGGCCCCCTTCCAGCAGGTTTGGGATGTGCGCGCAGTCGCCCATGGCCCAGACGCCGTCCATGCCCTTGACCGCCATCGTCGGCTCGACTATGATGGCGCCCTTCCTGTCCTTTTCGCAGTTCAGCGATTTGGTCAGGGGGGAGGGGCTGACGCCGGCTGACCAGAGCACGGTCCGCGTGGGGATGTATTCGCCTTTGCTCAGGGTGATCGAGTGATCGTCTACCTTGCCGATCTTCTGCCCCAGCCGCATCTCGATGCCGCGCTTCTGAATCTGCCGGAGGGCATATCTAGCGAGCGACGGGTCAATCGAAGGCAGGATCTCCTCGGCCATGTCCATCAAGACAACGCGGATCTCGTCGGGCCGGACGTGCGGGTAATCACGGGCGGCGTCCTTCATCAGGTCCCGGATCGCCCCGGCCGCCTCGACCCCTGTATAGCCCGCGCCGACCACGACGGTGTTCAGGAAGGATTGACGGGCGACGCCGTCGCTTTCCTCGTTCGCCTGCTCCAGGCAAGCCATCAGGTGGTTCCGCAGCAGCGTGGCATCGTCTAGTGACTTCAGAGTGAAGGCGTATTTCTCGATCTCCTTCTGGCCCTGGAATGAAGTCGTGCTGCCCAAGCTCAGGATGAGCTGGTCGGCCTGCACGGTCTCGGTTTCCTGGGTCAGCGGACGGCGGTAAGTGACCGTCTTGGCCTGCATGTCAATGGAGGTCACTTCGCCCATGACAAAGCGTGTCTTCCGCAGGAAGGCCCGAAGCGGCGAGATGACGTCTGCCTCGTCCAGCATCCCGCCCAATGCTTCCGTCAGGAAAGGCGTGAAGAGCAAGAAGTTATCTCGGCTGATTAGCGTCACCTCAGTTGGGTTGCCGAGCTTGATCAGCTTTTCCAGCGTTTGGGCTAGTTTCAGGCCGCCGAAGCCACCACCGACGATTACAATATGAGGATTGGACATGGCTTAATACTCTCTAAAGTGTTCCATATGTATTTTACCCAAATCTTCGTGAAAAAAATCACAATATAGCACTGCTTGACAAAATCCCGTATCGCGCCCTATGATAGTCGCATGGCAGACCAAGAACCCGCTCATCACTTGAACCCCTGGCACACGCGCGGCAGCCGGGAGGTCTATGTCAATCCCTGGATACGGGTCCGCGAGGACCACGTCATCCGCGCCGACGGCAACGACGGCATCTACGGCGTCGTCGAGTTCCAGAACTACGCTCTGGGCGTCGTCCCGGTCACGGACGATGGCGACACGTTCCTCGTCGGCCAGTGGCGCTACCCCTTGGGCCTATACTCGTGGGAGATCCCCGAGGGCGGTGGGCCGCTCCACTCGCTGCCGCTCGACAGCGCTCGGCGCGAGCTGGCCGAGGAGGCGGGCCTTTCCGCCGCGTCCTGGACCGACCTCGGCCTGTTCCACCTGTCGAACTCCGTTACCAACGAGGTCGGCCAGATCTTCCTGGCCCAAGACCTGATATTCGGCGAACCTACGCCGGAAGGGGATGAAGTCCTCGCCCTGCGCCGCCTGCCGCTTTTAGAAGCCCACGCGATGGCGATGGACGGCCGCATTACCGATGGCGTTTCCATCATCGGGCTGGCCCGCGCCGTTCACTTTCTTGGCTTGTAAAATAGCACTTGACATACATCAGATACTAATGTACAATGGCTACATGAGTGAAGAACAGGAACTAAAAAAGGGCAGCACGCCGATCCTAATCCTGGCCGTCCTTGCCGGAGGTTCGCGCCACGGCTATGCCATCGCCCGCGAGATCGAGCGCCGCAGCAGTGATGCCCTCTCGGTCGGCGAGGGTGCCCTATACCCCGCCCTGCGCGCCATGGAACGCGAGGGCCTTGTATCGAGCGAGTGGCAGACGCAGCCCAGCGGCCCTGCCCGCCGCGTCTACACCCTGACCGACGCCGGCCAGGCCAAGCTGTCGTCCCAGGTGCGCGCCTGGGACCGCTTCTCAAAAGCAGTGAACGACATTCTCGGCGACAACCTTGGAGGAACACCCCATGTTCAGCCCGCTTAACGATCCCCAAGTGCAACAGTGGTTCCAGCGCCTCAACGCGCCCCTAAAGCGTC
>JANOOM010000029.1:0-2622 GCA_031421335.1 Armatimonadota bacterium | reverse complement strand
CGACGTGGGACGTGGGGCTGCCGCGCCGGAGGTCGTCGTCATCAATGGCGGGCAGGTCGTCGTGGATGAGCGAGAAGGTGTGGATACACTCGACGGCGCAGGCGAGCGGGGTGACCCACTCGGGGTCGCCGCCGACGGCCTCGGCGCCCGCGTAGACGAGAATCGGGCGGAGGCGCTTGCCGCCGCAGAAGAGCGAGTAGCGCATAGCCTCATGCAGCCGGGGCGGCAGACTGTCGGCGGGCGGCAAGTAGATGTCGAGGGCGCGATCGGTGAGGGCGCGCCGCTCGGCGAGGTAGGCGGGGAGGTCGAAGGTCATGAAGAGGACTCCGGCTTCCCGGCCGCTTCAAGGGCGGCCGTCAGGGTGTTCCGCATCAGCATGGCGATGGTCATGGGTCCGACGCCGCCGGGCACGGGGGTGAGGGCGGAAGCGACCTCCAGAGCGCCGTCGTAGTCCACGTCCCCGACATCATGGTTCAGCCCCTCGACGCGGTTATACCCCGCATCCAGGACGACCGCGCCGGGCTTGATCATGTCCCGCGTGATCATGCCCGCGCGTCCCACGGCGGCGCAGAGGATGTCGGCCTGACGGGTGATCTCGGCGAGGTTCGGGGTCCGCGAGTGGCAGATGGTAACGGTGGCGTTTTCTTGCAGCAGGAGCAGGGCCAAGGGCTTGCCGAGGATGACGCTGCGGCCGACGACGACGGCATGCTTACCGGCCATCGGGAGCGAATAGCGGCGCATCAGCTCGATCATGCCGGCGGGGGTGCAGGCATGGAAGGCGGGCAGGCCGGCGACGAGCCGCCCAAGCGAGATGGGCGCGATGCCGTCCACGTCCTTGGCGGGGTCCATTTGGGACAGGATGGCCGGCTCGTCCATGTGTTTCGGCAGTGGGTGCTGGACCAGAATGCCGTGGACGGACGGGTCGGCGTTGAGCATAGCGAGGCAGTCGGCGACTTCGGCCTGGGAGGCGCCCCTGGTGAACGGAAAGGTGCGCGAGTTGATGCCGGCGCGGGCGCAGGCGCGCTCCTTCATGGCGACGTAAGTCTGGGAGGCGGGGTCGTCGCCGGCGAGGATGGCGGCCAGGGTCGGGACGACGCCGGTTTGGGCGGTCAGGCGTTTGGCGGCGAGGGCGACCTCGGCGCGGATGATTTTGGCGGTGGCGGTGCCGTCTAGAATGATGGGCATAGGTTGGGTCATGGTGTTTGGCCGATGATAAAGATTACCAGGGTCGCTGTGGATCACGCCCAGAGATGATGGGGCCGGGGCGCTGCTCTCGCGCTCGTTCCATTCGGCCTTTTCATCATACCCGGCTTTGGCCGGGAGCCGGCGGATTGAAGAGGCCACGTCTTCGTTCTCGGCGCTCTGAGGCGGTCGTCCGGGCGAATGAGGACGGGCCGTATTAAGACGAGTGAATAAATTCACTCGCTGTGCGTCGGACCTGTCCAGGGGACAGAAGAAAGGCCGTTGAGGAACATGGGGCGGCGGAGGGTAAGGACAAGCACTCCCCCTACGTTCGGAGTACGGATTGCGTAGGGGCGGCGGCTCTGTCCCCGTCCGTCTTTGCGTTCCCCGTCTTTGCGTTCCCTGCCCTTCTTTTACGCTCCCGCTCCCCGTTCGTTACCCTACCCGCACCGGCCCGAAGGCGGGGACGGCGGCGCCCGTCGCGTCGGTGAGGTTGCAGTAGGGGGCGAGGCCGTAGCCGTACCATAGAGAAGCGCCGGGGAGAAGAGCGGGGTCGGTGATCTTGAGCAGGGCGTCGGGGCCGTCGAGGGTGGTCTTGTAGATCAAGGGCAGCTCGGCCCCCGAACTGTCGCGCAGGGTAAAGCCGTTGGGGCGGCCCTCGGATTGGAGGGCACCCTGGACATGGTCGAAGGACACGCGCAGCCGGCCGTGTTCCGGCTCGAAGGCGGCGGATCGGAGCGCGGGGGTGGGGCGACCCGAGGCGACGGCGGCGAGGCGGCGGCCCAAGGTTTTGAGGCCGGCCGTGTCAATGTGGATGCCATCGTCGAGGCCGCAGTCAATGGCGGAGACCATGCCGACGTTCGGGAGGGTGCCCAGCAGGAGACGCTGGAACTCGCGGACCTGGTTCCAGCCGGCCACCAGACTGGGATCGGGATCGGTGATGAAGGGGCCGAGCTGGACGAAGAGGAAGGGCAGATCGGGCGAATTGAGGTCGGCGCGGAAGGATTGCACGAGAGCGGTCATGCGGGCCTGATACAGCGCGGCATCGGCGGGGTTCGCGTCGGACTCGCCTTGATACCAGAGGATTCCGGCGACGCGGCCGCCGATCGCCTTGACGCGCTCCAAAGTGGCGCCGTAGAGAGAGTGTCCCCCCTGGCCCTTGCGCGCGGGGTCCCACTGCTGCATGGAAGTGCCGCCGTGGGCGGCGGGGATGAGGCCGACGGGGACGCCGGTCCGGTCTACCATGGCCTTGGCGAAGGTCAAACCCAGCCCGGCACCCTTGGCGCGGGCGGGGTCGCGCGGGGGGATGGCGGCCGGGACGGGCTGCCCCGAGATGATGTGGTGGACGGGGCGGGGCGACTCGCCGAGCCAGTGCAGCGGCTCTTCGGCCAAGGCCCACGACTCGCGGGACTGGAAGGAGTGAACGAGGGGGTGCGGGGG
>JANOOM010000028.1:0-7617 GCA_031421335.1 Armatimonadota bacterium | reverse complement strand
CGTCGCCCTTGACGTCCAGCCGGTCCAATACGAGGTCCGGCGTCGCCGGGTCACGCAGCATCTTCCCCAGACGATCCAGGCGGCTCTGCGGCGAGCCGCTGAAGTCGCCCTGAACCAGACTGAGCAGCAGCGGAACCAGCGTCTGAGCCGCCCGCACGTTAATGGCTTCAAAAGCCGCCTGACGTTGGGCGGACGCCCCCGGCGTGGGAGCCTCGGTGATGGGGGCGGCGGTATTCTGGGTGATGCAGAGCGTGACCGCGCCGGTGAGGCCGGGGACATGCGGCTTGGCGCAGGCCTGATATCCGGCCGGCTTATCGGGAAGCTGGACGGTAAAATCGTAGCCGCCGGCCTGCGCCGGGATGTTCAGGCTCTTCAAGTCGTTGGTGTATTTCTGTTGATGGGTTTGGTAGTAGCTGGCCTCGGCCACCACAAGCTGGGTGAGGACGGCGTGGGCTTGGGCGCGGTTGGCGGCCTCGCGGGTGCCCTGTATGGCAGGGAGGAGCAGCGCGATGAGGACAGCGATAATCGCGATCACCACAAGAAGTTCGATGAGCGTGAAGCCGCCGCGCCGAAAGTGGGGTGCGGGCAGGGCGCGAGGTGCGGGCAGAGCACGGCGCTCGGCGGCAGGGGACAGTGTCATTGCAGGTTCCTCTTTCTCCCTCATTGGAGGGGGTCTTGCATACCCGCCGGGATGGATGCCCTGCGGGACTCGGTGGCCCAGACTTTCGGGCCTCAGCGGCTCGGATTTGGTGCGAGATTGGGCAAGATGGCCGGAGGAAGGAGGGAAGGCGAAGAATTGACTTCCCAGGGACCGCAGTCATCATGGATGCAGCGAAATCGACATGCTTTCGGTCCAGATGCGGCTCCCGAAGTGCAAGCCGGAAAATAGCAAAGGAGAACTCTCGTAGGGCGAAAAGGAGGCAGCAGTGGTAATTTCTGATAGCATTATGCAGCAATACAGTGCTTTTGTCAAGGAAGATTTCTCAAAATGCACCGCAGGGCAAAGCCTCATCCCGAAATCCCCGGCGGCGTCACCGAGGTTGTCCGGGGGGAGTGAGCGCAAGAACGGCCCGGCCTCTCCATTGAGGCCGGGCCGCTGTCCTGTCGGTCTGCCGCGTAGGGGCGCACCTGCGCGTCCGCCCTTCCCCAATCCGTGCGCCCTTCCTCAATCCGTGCGTCTTTTTCTCCCCCCTTCCGCTCCCGCTTGCCATAGTGTATAATGCAAACACAAAGACTGACGTGGAGCCTGCTGCGAAGCCATGGCGGGGTGTGGACTATAGGAGCAGATGAACCTAAGAACTGACGGCTACCGGAAGATCATCTATCCGCTGCTCTGCATCGGGGCGGCCTACTCCGCCTACGGCCATTATCAGCAGGGGCAGGGCATCACCATTCACGTCGTCCTGCCAGGCGTGATGGCGCTGGCCTGCCTGTTCCTGTCGGTCGTCTACTGGCGGCCGCAGCGGAACAATCGCTGATTCCCACGAATGAGGAGAAGGATTTGCAGATCAAACGCACCGTGGCGTGGTGGGCGGTCCTGGGCGCGGCCCTGGCCGCGAGCATCTTGCCGGCGCGCGCCGACCAGCCCGCCTTCCGGGCGGACCAGTTCACCGACTTCGTCGGCATCAGCGGCAGCCCACTCCACTTCCACGTCATCACCGACGGGCCGTATGCGGGCGCGGGGAAGACCTACGACCCGCAAGTCTTTTATGACCTCGGCGTCCGCCACTACCGCGTGGGCCTGTTCAATGACCTGACGCCGCCCGACCAGCCCGCCTTGGTCCGGGCCGCGTGGGAGACGCACGGCGTCCGGCCGATGTTCCTGATAGACCCGAACAAGACCAAGACGCCCGAGGACGTCCTGGCGAAGCTGCGTCAGTACGCGCCCGGCTCGGTTGGGGAAGTCGAAGGGCCGAACGAGGTCAACAACAAGTTCCCGCCCCAAGACCTGAACATCAAGTACAAGGGCCGGACCGATGAGGCGGGCGGCGCGGCCTTCATGGACGACGTGTACCGGGCGATGAAAGCCGACCCGGCGACGCGCGCCCTCCCCGTCATCGCCTACACCGCCATCTTCACCGATTACCATCTCGCCCGCCCCCATTCCGCCTTTGATTTCGCCAACATGCACTCGTACCAGGGCTATGATGTGCCCTCGTCCAGCCTGCTGATGAACGAGACCCGCTTCAACAACATTCTGCCGGCGGGCGCCCTCATCAAGCCCTTCGTCCCGACCGAGTGCGGCTACAACGTCCAGCCGGACCGCTCCAACGGCACCAACAACACCGGGTCCCTGCGCGCCCAGGCGCTGAACGTCCCCATGCTGCTAGCTGAGTATTTCCGTCACGGCATTCGGCGCGCGTACCTGTTCTCCCTCGGGAACGCCGACGGGTACGGGCTGCTGGAAGACGACCTCGCCACCAAGCGGCCCGCCTACTTCGCCCTCAAAAATCTATTGGCGACGGTGAAAGACTCGGCCTGGGATGCTAAAACGCACCGGTGGGCCGGCGGAGAAGTCGCGCCGCGCGCCCTGCTGTTCGGGCTGGAAGAGGCCCCGCCGACCGTCCACACCCTGACGCTCCAGAAGAAAAACGGTGAGTTCCTGCTGCTGATCTGGAACGAGGTCAAGAACTTCGACCAGGACACGCACCGAGACATCGTGAACGCCCCCATCCCCGTCACGTTGAGACTGAAATCGTCCGTGGGAGGTCTCTCGGCGACGGTGCTGACGCAGAACGCAGCGGGCGGCTATGACAGCCGGAAGGGGACCGTCACGCGCGGCGCACTCGCCCTGCTCGTGCCTTCCTCGGTCATGATCGTCCGGCTCGCGCCGTCCGCCGCCCCGCTCCGGCCTCTGCCCCCCGCGCCGCGCCTGGTCCACGGGACGGCCACGGAAAGCGCCGTGCATCTGGCCTGGGCCGCGCCCGCCGGCAAGAGCGCCCCCGCTGGGTACTTCGTTTCCCGCAACGGCGAGTTCCTGGTCGCCACGCGCTCCCTGTCTTACAACGACGCTTCCGCCTGGGTGCGGCCGGGCCTTGGCTACACCTACGCCGTGCAGGGCTATGACAGCGCGGGCGGCCTGTCGCCATCCGTCTCGGCCATCGTCGTGACGCCCGACCGTCGGCCCGATCTCGTCTGCACCGACGTTGACGTCCCCACAGTAGAAACAGGCGACGCGGTCGCCTTCCGGGCGACGCTGAGGAACATCGGCGACGGTGCGACTCCGAATGATACCCTCGGCGGGCTGACCTTCTTCGTTGACGGCAAATACACTTCCTACGTCACTACAGACGGGACGCCGCTCGCGCCGGGCGAGTCGCGCGTCATGACCGCAAGCGGCGGCGGGTCAAACGGTAAGTGGACGGCGACGGCAGGCGCGCATGTCCTGCGCGTCCTGGTGGACGACAACGACCGCATCCCCGACGAGCGCAGCAAGGAAAACAACAATGTTGACCGCAGCCTGCTGGTGGACGTCCGAACGCCCGGCCAATTGCTTGGGGCCGCCGACCCCGCGCCTGGCTCGGTGGACCTGACAGCCGAGGGGACCGAAGACTGGGTGCATTGGGGTCAGGGGGGGAAAGGGGGTGTCAACCGCAAGGCGACCGGTGGCAGCAAGATCGGTGCCCTCCTCGACATCGGGACCGGCTACCGGGACGCCACCGTCGGCGAGGGCATGAGCGTTCGGTGGAGCGACGGCGCTCCAACCGCAAAAGTGGACGACACTCATGCGGGCCTGTGGCTGAACGGCGCCGGCCACGGCTACCGCTTTTCGGCCCCCGCCGACACGCGCGAGCGCACTTTGCGCGTCTACGTCAGCGGCATCGAGGGGGCGGGCTGCACCCTGACCGCTTTCTGGGCCAGGCCCGGCTGCAAGCCGTTACGCTTCGATGAGAATTGCCGATGCCTGCCTCCGCTGCGCTAGCTGACCATGCGCTGAAGCGCACGGCTATACGGCGGAGACGCCAAGAAGTACCGCTTCGTGGCACTCGGAACAAGCATTCTCTCGCCCCGCGAAGCGGGGGTTGCTGGCCGAGGCCGGTTAGCCGTGCCTTCCAAGGCATGGCCTCACTGACACCGGCCGTAGCATTCGGCTGTTTTAGCCACGCCCAAACTAGAAAGCTGGCTGGCCCCCTGATTGCCATCATAGAAATCTGATGCAACGTCATGTAGAGCCGCTGACATTGCTACCTTGCTACCATGGATCAGGGTAATTGTAGGTGTTTGAGTGGATCGGCCACGCGATGACATGCCCATCGTAGAACAGCATGTTGGAACGCCCACTGTGGGAGTATGATCCCCACGGGCCACCTATGCCTGGAATACAGAGTTCGCTCATCAGCGCCAACTCGCTGCCGGTGTAGCCATGCCATGACAAATCTGTGGAAAGCCCTCCCGGACGCTGTGCCATCCGCCATCCGCCGTAGGTATAGCTGGTGTCACGATGAAAAAGTCTTCCGTCCCTCGCGACATCTGGGGGACCGTCGTCGGGGCAGTACCAGACTTCTTTGGAGTGCGCGTAGGGGTAGAGACTGGCAATAAGCTCGCTCCCCTGCGCGGGAAGTCTTTCCTTTGTCTCGTGGCCGTTGACGACAGGGACCCGAATGTCGGTGTCATAGGGGGGCAAACATTGCGCGTTGTCCGCTGCGTACATCACCATGGCCGTTCCGATCTGCCGCATGTTGCTGGTACAGGTCGCCTGCCGCCCTTTCTCCCGCGCCGAGGTGTAGACGGGCAGGAGAATAGCCACAAGGGTGGCAGTCACTGCGACCACGACAAGAAGCTCAGTGAGTGTGAAGGCGCGGGCTGTTCTACTTGATGTCGTGTTCATTTCTCCTGTTTCCTTGGCCACTCCGCGCACCGGGCGGCCTCTATTGTCCCTTGGGGATGTCCCCGCGCATCCGCACCCAGACAGTGTAGCCGTGTCGTGTGAGACCGCTAGTGTGCGGCCTGCGCTTCCAGTTGCTCGATCCGCTGCTGAAGGGCACGGACTTGCTTCTGGCTGGCGACCTGAGATGCCGCCACGAAGGAGAAGGCCATAGGGAGAAAGCAGAAGAAGGCGGGGAAGCCCGCTTCATACGAGTGCGGTTTCAGCCCGAAGAAGCTGATTATCACGATGGCGCTGAGACCAGCGGCAAAGAGCGGGGCGATCCAGTAGGGGCCGACGAGCTTCGAGAGCATGGTGTGTTTCCTTTCGAGTGCGGTGCCGATGGGACATACTGTCTCTTGACACCGGGCGCGGGGAAAGGTTGCATTCCACGTTGTAGCTCCCCGATCGCCGCACACAAGACCGGCGGTTGAAACCGCAGCAACAAGTTCACAAAACCTGCCTCCGCAGGTTCGGGGTCCGAGTCTGCGAAGGCAGACTTTGTGCTTTTGCCGCGACTTTAGTCGCCCGGCTTCCGGGTGACTTCCTCATATCGCGCCAAAACAGCCGCTCCCAACGTCCGGTACGCCTCGATCCGGGCGTCAGCGGTGGGGTAGGAGGGGTCCGGCAGGCCCGCGCCGTCCACGAAGCCCGGCTGACCGAGCAGCGTCAAATACTGGTGGGCGGCGAGGACGCAGGCGCCCTCCCAGAAGATGTCCTGCACATCTTTGGGGATAAGCGCACCGCCCAAACAGGTCGGCGCGAGGGGCAGGAGGTCCAAGGTGTTGTGCTCCGTCCCCGCCGTGACGAATAGGCCCGCCCGACGCATGGCGTGGACGTAGCGGGACAACACTTCGGGTGTATTACGGTTGGGGACAAACTCGGCACAGGCGATAGCGCGTGCCTGAAGGTCGGCGATCAAAGCGTCCGGGGACGTCTCGTATTCGGTGATCGGCGCGGCCCCATCGGCGAGTGTCGGGTAGCAGGGGATGCCGCCGAGGGCCAGCACCAAACGGTGGGCATGGTCGAAGTCCACGAAGGTCTCGGGGACATAGGCGGGCTTGCCGCTCTTTAGGAGCTGCGACCGGATCTCGTTCTGCGTGCCGACAGCGTCATCGAGTTTTGCCTTGGGCGCAATGCCGTAGAGACGCTGTAGGAAGGCGGCACGCTCGCCCTCAGCGACTTTATCAAACAGGATCTCCTGGAAGGCCTGCGCGACGTGCCGCTCCTGCAAGTAGACAGTCGCGCGCGGCGACCCATGCCGGGCGACGATGCGGTCTTTGATCGCCTCGGCATCCAGCCCGGTTTCCAGGCCTGCGCCGGCGAAGACGAGGGCCAGCCGGACCGCTACGGCTGCCATACGCGCCGAGTCGGCGTCCCGGATGACCTGAAGCAGCGCGCACGCCTTCTCAGGCATCGGGTCGAAGCGCGTGATGGCCTTGCCGCAGAGGTAATACTTGCCGGGGTTGCCGGGGTCGTTGACCTTGACGCCGTCCCTGACTAAACCCTCCACGAGCGCGATGATCTCCAGCCCAAAAAGCGGAAAGATGCCGCGCGCGGTCGCCCTCTCCGCCAGTTCCCCGTAGACCGAATAGTCGTAATAGTTGCTGGCCCCCAGGATGCCGACGCCCTGTGCGTCCGCCAGCTCTACCGCCTGCCGTGCCGTCGCAAAGGCGCTGAAGTTGGGGGGCAGGTGGACGTGGGCATTGACGCGCGGACGGATGGCCGGCCCTTCCCCCGTTCGGAGCGTGTCCGGGTCGCCAAGGTCCCGCATCAGCTTGGTGAAGTCGCTTATCGCTGTGGTCATGATGATCTTCTCCGTTGAACGCCTGAGTGTCCCGATTATACCAGCCCCGTGCCTGGTTTCCGGCTCCGGCGAAGCGGAAACACTAGAGCGTGTTAGGCACTTTGCAGCAGTTTAGCGGCTTTGACGAGCATCAAGATGGCAAAGACGACGTAATGCAGCCCCGCCAGCGTCTCGGGCAGGCGCTCATAGTCTTTGGCGAGGCGGCGGAACCGCGTCGCCCAGGCGAAAGAGCGTTCAACGACCCAGCGCCGAGGCAGCAACACGAAGCCCTTCTTGGCCTCGGGCAGTTTGACCACCTCCAGCGTGATGCCCGCCTCTTTGGCGGCCTCGGCGGGCGCATCGCCCGTGTAGCCTTGATCCACATACGCGAGCGTCACGCTCTGCTCGGTGGCCTCCTGCACCTGAGCCGCGAGTTCGGCCACTTGCGCCCGCTCCTGCTCGTTAGCGGGTGTGATGTGGACCGCCAACAGATGCCCGAGCGTGTCCACGGCGATGTGGACCTTGCTGCCGTTCCTTTTCTTGGCCCCGTCGTAGCCCGCCCGGCTCCCGCTCTCGGGCGTGGACTGCATCGTGCGCCCATCGAGAATGGCCGCCGTCGGCTGGGGCTTGCGCCCCCCGGCCACGCGCAACAGCTCGCGCAAGTCGTGAACGATGGCCTCGAAGCAGCCCGCGCTCATCCAGCGGTGGGTCTGCTCGTAGACGACGCGCCACGGGGGCAGATCATGGGCGATGAGCCGCCAAGAGGCCCCCGTGCGTGCCATCCAGCGCAGGCCGTTGAAGGTCTCCCGCAGAGGGTAGTCGCGCTGGGGCGCGTCTTCGGTCATCAGGGTCAGGTAGGGGGCGACGAAAGCCCATTCATCATCAGTGACATCACTGGGGTAAGGCTTGCGGGTGGACATACAAACGAAACACTTGCAAGCCAGCCAAAGTGCCTAACACCCTCTAG
>JANOOM010000027.1:0-16982 GCA_031421335.1 Armatimonadota bacterium | reverse complement strand
TCCGGCGTGATCAGCCCGACCATCAGCCGCAGCAGCGTGGACTTGCCGCAGCCGCTCGGCCCGATCAGCACCGTCGTCTTCCCCGGCGTGGGGGCCAGCGAGGTCGGGGCCAGGACAGTCTGCCCGATGTAGGTCTTTGAGACGTTCTCGACGGCAATCATGGAGATGCTTTCTAAGGGGCCGCCGTCGGCGCGAGTGCGTCGGACGGCATGATGGAGATGATCCCGCCCATCGCCTGGATCATGTGCAGGTTCACATAAAGCAGAGTCGCCGTCGCGCCCGCCTTCGGCTGCGGTGGGCGAGTCTTCGCGTCGGTCAGGGCCACATCATAGCAGACCAGGAACGTGTCGCCGCCCGCTGTGATCGTCTCACCGCGCGTTGCGACTAGGGCCGGCTTGCCCTGCACGTCCACAAGAGTCATCAGCCGGTAGCTGCTGTCCAGTTTCTCGGCCGGCAGCGTCAGCGGGTACGTCTTGCCCGAGAAGGCGTCCGCGAGTGGCCCCGTCACCGGCGCGGGCGCGGCTTCTTTGCCGAAGACTTTCGCGGGCGCGGCCCCCGCCGGCGGGGTCAGGCGCGTCGCGCCGAAGCAGGCCCCGGCGAACGCGCCGCCAAGAAGGGCAATGGTCAGTAGGTTTTTCTGTTTCATTCGGTTGCCTTTTGCCACGGGTTGAAACCCGAGGCTCGGAAGTGCCCAGCGTCCAGGGGACGCAAGAGGTGGAGCCTCACATCATAAGGCTTTTTGTCTTCCGTCCCCTGGACGGTGTGCTTTTCGGTGCCTCAGGTTTCAACCCGTGGCTAAATCTTCGTCACATGGTCGTACCAATCGCGGGGTGAGTTGACACCGATCCAGACTATCTCTTCGCGCGGCAGATCTGCAAGCGCGTTCTGCTCCCGCGCCCGCTTGACAACCTTCCGCAGTGAGGCTGAGATACGCGCACCCGCCGCGTGTTGGTGGGTCACATAGCGATAATCTAAGCCATCTATCGCCACTAGCTCTGGATGCTTACGCTCCAGTAACCGGCTGTGCTTGAAGTCAGCGGGGTTGTTATTATAACCGTCCGCTTCCAGACGAGCTGCGGTCTCCTCATCGGCATACTTCTGGCGAAATATCTGCCCCCATTTGGAGATGTGTTCTTCTGCGTGTTTCTTCGTCTCGAAGCTGACCGCGCTTACTTGTGTCTGCGGGTCGGTCCAGATCGAGATCTGATAGACCTCCTCGCCTGAACTTTGCCGCAGATAATCCTCGACCGCTGCCCGAAGAAGGCTGAACACGTTTTCTTCGTAGGCATCCCAATCGCAGGCGTCAATCGCCTGCCTGACCCGAGAGGGTTTCCGCGTTTGAGGGCGGGCATCAATTTTCCGCGACGGAGCTGGTTGCGGTAGATCGCCAAGCGGCAGCAGAAATTCCTGGACGGCCTCAACACTCACGGCACCCCACCAATCTTCAGCCCGCGAAGGCGGGGTGTTGCACTTCTAAAGCCCCGCCGTTCAGGGCGGGGTATCAAAATTCAACAGACACTGCCTGACCAATTCGCCAGACACTGCGTGACGAATCTCAGCCCGCGCTCTTCAAGTGGTGCGTGCTCCCCCGCTCCGTCAGCGGGATCGCCGCCAGCCAGTCGGGAATGGCGTCAGGGGCGAACTTCTCCACGTCCAGCCGCAGCAAAGCCTCCAAGGGGACGCCGAAGTCTACCGACCCGCCGCTGCGGTCGGCCAGCACGGCGACGCCCACCAGGTTCCCCTGGTAGCCTTCCACCACCTGCATCGTGTCCCGGACGCTGCCGCCCGTCGTCAGGATATCGTCCACCAGCAGGACGTTCTCGCCTTCCCGGATTTCAAAGCCCCGGCGCAAGACCCGGCCCAACCCGTCGTCGCCGCGCTCGGCGAAGATGCCGCGCACGCCCAGGTTCTTAGCGACCTCATAGGCCAGCAGGACACCCCCCGTGGTCGGCCCGATGACTACCTGCACCTCGTCGCCCGCGAACCGCTCGGCGATGTCTTTGCAGAGCTTCTCGACGTAGTTCGGGAACTGGAGTACCTGGAACTTTTCTAGGTAGACGGCGCTGTGGTAGCCCGAGGCGAGCAGGAAATGGCCCTCCAGCAGTGCGCCGGAGTCCCGAAAGATTTGCAATACTTCTTCGTTGGTGAGCATGGCGGACGGTTCCACGTCGGCCCGCGCGATTCCTGCCTCGCCGCCCCCGCCTTGACTTAGTCCCTCGTTTGCCAGTATACTATGACGGATTTCAAGCTACTCGTCTGCACTCGCACGGCTCATTCATGGCGAACCAAACCACGGCAGCGCCCGCCCCGGCGGGCGCCCCAGCGCTCCTCGGCGCGGCCACGCTCAAGGCGGTCTTGAACCCGTTCGTGACCATATTTGTTTATCTGGGCGAGATTCTGATCCTGCTGGGCCAGGCCGTCAAAGCCTTGCGCGGCGGCATAGACATCCGCGACCTGACCGAACAGATGGCCTCCCTTGGCGTCAACTCCGTCGCCATCGCCCTGCTGACGTCGTCCACTTCGGGGGCGGTCCTCGCGCTTTATTTCGCGCCGTTCTTGAAGCAGTACGGGGCCGAAGGGTTCACAGGAGCGGTCGTCGCGCTCGCCATCGCCCGCGAGCTGGGGCCGGTTCTAACCGGCGTGGTCGTGGCCGCCCGTGCCGGGTCGGCCATCGCCGCCGAACTCGGCACCATGAAAGTGACCGAGCAGATAGACGCTTTGCGCGCGCTGGCCGTCAGCCCGATCCAGTATTTGGTCGTGCCGCGCATCCTGGCCGCCGTTATCATGGTGCCCCTCGTCTGCGCCTTGGCCGACGCCGCCGGCATCTTCGGGGGCTATCTGCTGTCGCAATCGGAAGGCGTTCTGCCGGCGACTTACTTGAACTCCATGAAGCAGTTCATTGACCCGTCCGACTTCACCAAGGGGATACTCAAGACCGTCGTATTTGGCCTGATCATCACCCTGGTCGGCTGCCATCAGGGCCTGGCGACGCGCGGCGGGGCCACCGAAGTCGGCCGGGCGACCACGAACGCCGTCGTCCTGTCCATCGTGCTGATCTATATCGCGAACTTCATCATGACCTACTTCATGTTCAATGTGGTGACCTCGGTTTGAGCAGCACCGTCCAAGAACCGGAAGCGCACGACGGCGCCGAGTTGCACGAGCCGGCCTGGATCGAGGTCCAAGACCTGCGCTACGAGGTCCCCGGCAAACAGATCCTCAAGGGCGTGACGCTGGGCGTCGCGCCGGGCGAGATCTTGAGCGTCATGGGCATGTCCGGGTCCGGCAAGACCACCGTTCTGCATTGCATGGGCGGCTTGACCGCCCCGACTAGCGGTCAGATCCGCATCGGCGACTCGGAGATCGTCGGGATGCGCGAAAGCGAGCTGAACCGCGTCCGTCAGCGCATGGGCATGGTGTTCCAGTATGCCGCCTTGTTCGACTCGTTGACCGTCTTCGAAAACGTGGCCTTTGGCCTGCGCCGCCGCCGCAAGATGCCGATCGAGGAGATCAAAACGATCGTCGCTGAGAAGCTCGCCCTGGTCGGCCTGCCGGGGACGGAAGCGATGTACCCATCGCAGCTTTCGGGCGGCATGTCCAAGCGGGTCGGCCTGGCGCGGGCTATCGCCATGTCGCCCGAGATCCTGCTGTACGACGAGCCGACTTCGGGGCTTGACCCCGTGATCGCAAGCGTCGTGGACGAGCTGATCATGCAGATGCGCGACAAGTTGGGCGTTACCAGCGTGGTCGTCTCGCACAACCTGCCGAGCATCTTCCGGATCAGCGACAAGATCGCCATGATCCACGATGGGCGCGTGCTGGCGACCGGGACGCCGCAGGAGATCCAGGCGTGCTCGGACCCGATCGTCCGCCAGTTCATCGAGGGCCGCTCGCAGGGGCCGATAGATGTCGCCCGGCGCTAGACCTGATTCTTTTCTGACGACTTGAGGTGTTATGCGGACTCTGGGAAACGCGGGCGGTGTGGGCATCGTGTTCTTGCTGGCGGTGGCGCTGTTCGCTATCATGACCTTCTTCCTGCGTGGCACTCTGGCGACGAATAACACCTACTCGTTCGACGTCCTGTTCGACGATGCGCGCGGCGCGACGGCGGACACACCGGTAACGCTGGCGGGGGTGCAGATCGGCAAGGTGGAGCGCGTCAGGCTGACGGCGGCCCAGAAAGCCGATCTGCGGCTCCAGGTAAAGAAGGATTTTGCCATTCCGCGCGGCTCGCACTTCACGATTACGACGCCCCTGCTCGGAACCAGCGGCACCGTCGTCGTCGTGCCGCCCGCCGGCGTCTCCAAGCGGCCCTTCGAGGTCGTCCGCGACGGTGAGAATCTGAAAGGGGACTCGTCCAGCGACATCACTGCTTCCTTCAACAAGGCTGCCCTGCTGCTCGACCAGGTAACGGAGACGACCAAGAAGGTGGATCGCCTGCTGGACACGGCCAACAAGCTGGCCGCCGATCCGAAGATCCAGAACGGGCTGACGCAGACTGTTGGCAACATCAACGCCGCCTCGGCCAATAGCCTGAAACTGACCGGCACGCTCAACGGCCTGCTTCTCTCGGACAACGCCCAGGTGCAGGGTCTTCTGCGGCAGACGTCGGACGGGGCGAAGCTCTCGCTGGACAACATCGCCGCTACCACGGCTTCGATCCGGAACATCACGCGCGACAACAAGAGTCAGATTGCCGCCATCGTCCAGAACCTGAACGACACGACCTCGTCCGTCGCTGGCATCACCGGGCAGGCGAACGCGTCGCTGAAGAGCGGTGCCCTGACCGCCACGGTCGCCAACCTGAAGACGACGACCGATAACCTGGTGGCGACGACGGCCAAGTTCAACGCCATCGCCGGCAACTTCCAGTCGCTGACTGGCGACCCGAAGGTGCAGAGCAACCTGCGCGAGACTGTTGAAAATATCAAAGAGAGCAGTGGCCAGGCCGCCCTGCTCATCGAGCGCCTGAACCGGATCGCGGGCGGGCGGCGCAAGACCGCCGCCGTGATCGTGCCGGGTGGGCCGACGGTGATCGTTCCCGGCGGCGTGCCCAATGTCAAGACGACGCCCGACGCCGATCTGGGCGCCCCGTTCTATCTGCCGCGCGTGGACGCGGTCATCAACACGCGCGCCCGGCGCTTCCGCACCGACATTGACGCCATCGTGCCCCTGAGCGTCGCGCCGGTGACGTTTGCGCGGGCGGGCGTTTACGACTTCGGCGGCGCCAACAAGTTGATCTTGCAGGCCGGACGCGGCCTGGGGGCAGGTGGGGCGGCCGATCTGCGCGCGGGTTTCTACGCTTCCAATCTCTCGGTCGGCGGCGACATCGGGTTGGGCAAGCGCGCGACGCTGTCGCTGGACGTTTACAACCCGAACAACTACCATGTCGACGCCAAGGGCGTCCTGATGCTGGCCCCGGAACTCGGCCTGGTGGTCGGCGGCGAAAGCCTGAACCATCACCCTGGCGCCCTCATCGGCCTGGAATACCGTCGGCAGAGCAAGTAGGGAACGAGAAGACCGGGACAAGTGAGTTTATTCACTCGTCCTGACGCCCGGCGCGCGTCCGGCACACGCCCGTCAGCGCCCGGGCCAAACTTAACATGAATGCGTGGAAGCTCCCTGGATTTAGGGTTCTAGTGGGGTATCCACGGGGATGGGGCAAAGTTCTGAAGAGAGCGCCGTGCCATTCTTAGGGCACGATATTGACACTTTCGGGTACAACATAGGTGTCATGAAACCCTGCTCGGACATTCGCTCCAGACAGCAGAAACCAAGAACGATGGCGGAACATTTTTCGCCGGTTTCACCTGCGGACATGAACAGGTCGGGAAGCGCCGGCGTCTTAGTCAATCTAGGTGGCGCAGCGACATACACAAGTTTGCAACAGAACGAGACGATAGCTGTCGGGCAATACAGCCTCGGCGTAAGACCGTAAAAGCCCCACGATTTCTCGCTGGGGAGTTGTCACCGATACACAAAACACACCCGCAAAGGAAGAACGCACCATGAAAGTCATACTGCTGCAAGACATCGCAAACCAGGGCAAACAAGGCGAGGTCGTCACCGTCGCTGACGGCTACGCTCGCAACTACCTTTACCCCCGTAAGCTCGCCATCGAGGCCGCTGGGGGCGCCCTCAAGAACCTTCAGGCCAAACATGATCTCGAAGAGCGCCGCGCCGAGCGGATGCGTGCCGACGCCGACCGCACCGCCGAACAGCTCGGCGACAAGACTATCACCCTGACCGTCAAGGCCGGCCAGAACAGCCGCTTGTATGGCCGCATCACCGCCGCCGACATCGCCGAGGCCGTCGAACGCGACCTCAGCATCAAGCTCGACAAGCGCAAGGTCGGCCTGCTTGACCCCATCAAAGCCGTCGGCGAGTATGACATCCCCATCAAGCTGCACCGCGACGTCACCGTCCCCCTCAAAGTCGCCGTCATCGCCGAATAGGCCCCTCCCATACGGGGCGCGTTCTTTCCCGAGCGCGCCCCGCACTCTTTTTCACGCCTGACTCCCATGCCCGAACGCAACGATTTCAAAACAGGCCGCCCCGGCGGTTATAACGGCAATGGAAACGGCAACAACGTCAACGCCTCTAGCGGCGGGCTGCTTGGCACCTACGTTCCACCGCAATCAATAGAAGCCGAACAATCCACCCTTGGCGCCATGCTGATCGAGCGAACGGCCGTTGAGAAAGTGCTGGAAATACTAAATGAAGATGACTTCTACAGAGAAGGGCATCGAATTCTTTTTGAAGTTATAACAACTCTTGCGGAACGAGATATACCCGTTGATCTTATCACTGTCCAAGAGGAGTTGAAGAACCGTGACAAATTGGAAGCGGTCGGCCTGCCATATCTTCTTTCTCTCTTCGAGACCGTTCCAACGGCAGCAAATGTTGAATACTACGCCGAGATAGTCAAAGATAAGGCAACACTGCGGCGCTTAGTTTCTGCATCTATGGAGATCATTGGAGCGGCCCGCGGTGAAGTTGAGAACGTTGATGAAGTTCTAGACAACGCTGAACGCGCTATTTTCAGTGTGTCTCAGGGAAATGCCACAGCTTACTTCTCTCCCCTGCAAACCTTGCTGTTCTCCGTGTACGACAAGGCCGCCGACATGAGCGAAATGAAGTCCGCGATTTCCGGCCTATCCACTGGTATCCACGACTTCGACATGATTACCTCGGGCCTGCAAAACACGGACTTGATCATTGTGGCAGCCCGCCCTAGTATGGGAAAATGCCTCGCCGCTTACACGCTAATAGATAGCCCAATTACAGGCGAACGGCTGACTATTAAAGAATATGTGCAGCAGCAGGTTCCGACGGTCCTTGGCCTTTCTGAGAGCGGCCAAGTGCGAACGACAAATATCGGCGCTTGGGTAGACAGTGGCATCAAGCCCTGCGTTCGAGTCCGCACCTGCACCGGCCGCACTGTTGACGTGACCGGGCATCACCCGTTTATGACCGTCCACGGCTGGGTGCCGCTGCATGACCTCGCGGTCGGCCACAAGATCGCCGTGCCGCGCCGCGTCCCCGCCTTCGGCACTGACGACACGATGCCGCGCGAATTGGTACGCTTGATGGCTTACTTCATCGCGGAAGGTGGGCTGACCGGCACCGTCCCGTGTTTCACCAACACAGACCCCATCATCGTCAGTGACTTTCAGCAGATCATCAGCCGGCATTACCCTGGTTGCGTCGTTCGACAAGAGTGCATCACCGACACGGTAGTGCGCCCAACCCACTCCGAATGGAAGTCTTCGCCGAACCCACTGACTGCCTGGCTGCAAGAACTCGGTTTGTGGGGCAAACTTTCCGAACACAAGTCTTTTCCCGACAGTGTCTGGCGCTGGACCAAGCCCCACCTGGCCGAGTTCCTGCGCGTCCTGATGAGTTGTGACGGCACCCTCTACGACATTGGCGGCTACCCGCGCATCGAGCTTGCCGTCGCCTCGCAAAAGCTGGCGCAGGACGTTCATCATGCTCTGGCCCGCCTGGGGATTGTTGCCAAACTCTGGCAGAAGACGCCCCGCTGCTGGCGTGTGAAGATCACCGAACCCGCTTCCATCACCGCTTATCAGACAGAAATCGGCTGGATCGGTGAAAAGACCGCCCGCTTTGGCACGGAGTTCAAGGCGCAGCGCAGGAACATGGGGAGCCTGCCGCCGGATGCCTGGATGTCTGTCAAAGAGGCCATCGCTGCCCAATCGCCGTCAATCGTAGAACTCGCCCGGCGCAGCGGGGAAACGGTAAGCTCCGGCAAATATGGCGGCTACAACCCGCACACACAGCGCGGCCTGCCTTTTCTCCAGCTGGCGCGTTACGCCGAAGTGCTGGACGACGCCGACCTGCGCCGACTGGCTAGCCCAGACCTCTACTGGGATGAGATCGTTTCCATCGAACCGATTGGCGAGCATCAAGTTTACGACCTCAGCGTCCCCGACGGGGCCAACTTCATCGCCCAGGACATGTGCGTCCACAACACCTCGCTGTGCCTTTCCATTGCCGAGCATGTCGCGCTCAAAGAAAACAAGCCGGTCGCCATCTTCTCATTGGAGATGTCAAAAGAGCAGCTTGCCCTGCGAATGCTCTGCTCGCAGGCAAAAGTGAACTCGCATAGGCTACGGACCGGACATCTAAGCGAGGATGAGTGGGGTGATCTGGCGAAAGTCGTCCAGAACATGTACGAGGCGCCCATCTTCATTGACGACGCCACTGATACCTCCGCGCTGACTATGCGCGCCAAGTGCCGCCGGCTCATGGCCGAGCGCAACGGCTTAGGCCTTATCATCGTGGACTACCTCCAGCTCATGCGCTCGCACCGCAAGACCGAAAACCGCGTCCAGGAGATCGGCGAGATCGCGCGGGGTTTGAAGTCCTTGGGCCGCGAATTGAAGGTGCCCGTTATTGCCCTGTCCCAGCTCTCACGCGCCGTCGAGAGCCGCGAAAACAAGCGGCCGATGCTTTCAGATCTTCGCGAGTGCGTCGCCGGTGACACGCGCCTGATGGACGCGGCAACCGGAAAGTTGGTGCCGATCCGCGATGTCCAGGCCGGGGACCACATCCTGGCGATGGACAACCGCCAGAAGGTGCGTCCGTTCAAGGTCGAGCGCGTCTGGTCTACGGGCATCAAGCCCGTCTTCGCGCTGACGACGCGCACCGGGCGCGGTATCACTGCCACGGCGAACCACCCACTGCTGACGGCCCAGGGCTGGAAGCGCATTGACGAGTTGCAGCCAGGGGACATCATCGCGGCGGCGATGCGTCTACCGGAGCATGGGATAGAAAAGCCGGAGCGTGCCGATTTGTGCTGCCTCCTCGGCTACCTCATTGGCGGCGGTACGTTCCAGACGCACCGAGCAGTCGGCTTCCGCGGCTCTGACGCGATTGTCGTTAAAGATGCCGCTGACGTCGTGACGCGGCATTTTCCCGGCGTCACCTGGCATGAGAAGAAGTGCTGCGGCGATTACCAGGAAGGTGACTTCGATTGCCTGTACGAGAACGGCCACGGCAAGCCTTACGGGAACCCATTGCGCGGATGGCTGCGCGGCTTGGAAGTCCTCGGGCAGAAAGACAACACGAAGCACGTCCCGGACTGGGTTTGTGAGGCGGGGCGGATCGGCGCGAGCCAGTTCCTTGCCGGCTACCTGTCCGCCGACGGCTGCGTGAAGCATGTGGTGGGGCGCGGCTGGTTCGTCCATTTCGATACCGTCAGCCGCCGACTTGCCGAAGACGTGCAGCTTTTGCTTCTACGCCTCGGCGTCATCGCGACTATTAATGGTGGCGCCCAGAGTGTCAAGGGAACGCAGCCCATTTATCGTATTTCGGTCGCCGGCTTCGCGGATAACCTGCGACGCTTCGCCGCCGCTGTAAGACCGGAAGGACGCAAAAGCGCGCTTCTAGAGCGTATGGTGTCTGAACTGACCGAGGATGTCACGAACGACAGCTTGTTCAGCCTGCCGCCTGAGGTCTCCGACCTCCTATTCGACAAACCCAAGCAGCTGCGTCAGCAGGGGCAGAAGCGAGAAGAGGGGCCAAGGGCTTACTGGAAACCGCAGGGCAAAAGGCCGCGCCGCGACATCTGCGCCCAGTTTGCTGCAAGCCTCAAAGACGAGCTTTTAGGCGTCTGGGCCAACAGTGACCTTCTTTGGGAGGAGATCAAGACAATCACTCCGGCGGGTGAGGAAGAAGTCTTCGACATCACGGTCCCCGGCTGCGCGAACTTCCTGGGGAACGGCATCGTCGCCCACAACAGCGGGTCCATCGAGGCTGAGGCCGACATGGTCTGTTTTCTATACCGCGAGGCGTACTACAAGATGAAAGAGGCTTACAGCGTCGAGGGTGGGGAGCGGCCCGAGATGGCGGAAATGGAAGAAACCGAGATCATCGTCGGCAAGCACCGCAACGGGCCGACCGGCATGGTCAAAGTCGGATTTTTGCCCCAGTTTGCGAAGTTCGTGGACCTCGATCTGACGCGGACGGACGAGCCGACCGGGTTCTAAATGCACACTAGAAAGAGACTGGATGCTTAAAGTTCTGGTGATCGGTGGCGGAGGGCGCGAGCACGCGCTGGTCTGGAAGTTGGCGCAGAGTCCGCAGGTCAGCCGCATCTTCTGCGCGCCTGGCAATGCCGGGATCGCGAAGCTGGCGGAGTGCGTGCCGCTGGCTGCGACCGATGGCGACGGCCTGCTCCTCTTCGCCGTCGAGAACGGCATTGACCTGACTGTGGTCGGGCCGGAAGTGCCGCTTATCGCCGGCATCGTGGACCTATTCGAGCAGCGTGGGCTTCGCATCTTCGGTCCCGCCCGCGAGCCGGCTCAACTGGAAGGCTCTAAGGCGTATGCCAAAGGGCTGATGCTGCGCTACAACATCCCGACGGCTACCTTCGCCACCTTCACCTCCCACGAGGCCGCTTCTTACTACGTCCGCTCCCACTTCCACGCCCAGTCCGACGCGCCGCTCGTCGTCAAGGCTGACGGCGAGGCGGCGGGCAAGGGTGTCTACATCTGCCGCACAGATGCCGAAGCCCAGGCTGCCCTTTCGCAGATCATGTTGGAGCGCGTCTTTGGCGCGTCGGGCGACACCGTCGTCGTGGAAGAGTTCCTGGAGGGCGAAGAAGCCTCCTTGATGGCCTTCACCGACGGCACGACGATCGTCCCTATGATCCCGGTCCAGGACCACAAGCGCGCGCTCGACGGCGACCTCGGCCCCAATACGGGCGGTATGGGCTGTTACGCCCCCGTCCCGGCCATCACGGCTGCCATCTATCAGCAGGCCGTGGACCAGATCCTGCGGCCCGCCGTCGAGGCCATTCGCGAGTCCGGCATCCCCTACAAGGGCGTGCTCTACGCGGGCATCATGATTACCAAAGACGGCTCGCTCAAGACTTTGGAGTTCAACTGCCGCTTCGGCGACCCCGAAACCCAGGTCGTCCTGCCCTTGCTCGAAACAGACCTCGTGGACATCCTGATGGGCGTCACCGACGCGCACCTAGATGAAGTCGAGGTCCGCTGGAAAGCGCAGAGTGCGGTCTGCGTCGTCCTCGCCTCGGGCGGCTACCCAGGAGCGTACGCGACCGGCTTGCCCATCGGGGGCTTGGAACAGGTCGCGCACCTCTCGGACGTCGTCGCCTTCCACGCCGGCACCGCCTTCGACGCCGAGGGCCGCGTCGTCACGGCCGGTGGGCGCGTCCTGGGCGTGACCGGCCTGGGCGACGACTTCACGCAGGCACGCGCCCGCGCTTACGCCGCCGTCAAGAACCTCAGCTTCGACCACATGCACTCTCGCAGCGACATCGGGCACCGGGCGGAGAACGCAGAGTAGGGATGACGCCTGTCGAGCAGATCGAAAGCAGCACCGCGCGTCAGCTTATTCCGTCCCTGTCCCTGCTCTTGCAAGATGCCGTACATGGTGGGGCTTCCGTCGGATTCCTGGCCCCGCTGTCCCCCGAAGACGCGGAGCGGTACTGGGAAAAGGTCGCGCGAGAGGTCCAAGAGCAGACTCGTGTCCTGCTGGCAGTACGCCAGGGCGATGAAATCCTGGGGGCGGTCCAGCTTGCGCTCGCCACGCCCCCGAATGGCCGCCACCGCGCCGAAGTCCAGAAGCTGCTCGTTCATACCGCCCACCGCCGGCAGGGCATCGCCAGGGCACTCATGGCATCGCTGGAAGTGGCCGCCTGCGAGGCGGGGCGCACGCTTTTGGTTCTGGACACGGCGGCGGCGGGGGCCGCAAAGCTGTACCTCAGCCTCGGTTACCAGAATGTAGGCATCATCCCCCACTATGCGCTGAACACCGACGGCCAGTCGGAGGCCACGCGCTTGTTCTACCGCCTACTCGATTGAAGGAGATCTCACGACAACCATGCGCGTCATCATGTTAAGCTGGGAATATCCTCCCAAGATCGTCGGCGGCATCTCGCGCCACGTTTATGACCTCGCCCACGCCCTGGTCAAGCAGGACATCGAAGTCCACGTCGTTACTTGTGAGCATCCCGGCGCAGCCGCCGAGGAGGTCGAAGACGGCGTCCACCTTTACCGCGTCACGCCGTCGGGGCCGGGCAACGACTTCATCCACTGGGTCCAGCTCCTCAACGATGCTATGCTGGCCCGCGCCGACACGCTTATCGCCGCCCTGCTCGACAAGGGTGACGGGCAGCCCCTCCTGCTCCACCCCCACGACTGGCTCGCACACTTCGCCGCCGCCGCGCTCAAGCACAAGTACCACCTGCCGCTCGTCGCCACCATCCACGCCACCGAGTACGGCCGCAATAGCGGCATCAAAGGTCCCACCCAAGAGTACATCAACTCGGTCGAGGGCCAGCTCCAGAACGAGGCCTGGCGCGTCATCGTCTGCACCGAGTTCATGGAGCGCGAGTGCGAACACGCCCTGCACACGGCCTGGGATAAGATGGATGTCATCCCGAACGGCGTGGACGCGGCCAAGTTCGCCCTGCCGGACTTCACCCCAGGCGAGAAGGCCGAGTTCCGCGCCCGCTACGCTGCGCCCGAGGAGAAGATCATCTTCTTCGTGGGCCGCATGGTGCGCGAGAAGGGCGTCCAGGTCCTCATCGAGTCGCTGCCCAAGGTCCGCTGGGGCTACCACGACGCCAAGCTGCTCATCTGCGGTGGGGGCCAGCGCGAGCACCTGGTCAACCTGGCCGCCTATCTCGGCATGGAGCGGCACGTTTACTTCGCCGGCTTCGTCCCCGACGCCGACCTGCTGAAGATCTACAGCATCATTGATATCGCTTGTTTCCCTTCCCTCTATGAGCCGTTCGGCATCGTCGCACTGGAGGCTATGGCCGCGCGTGTGCCGGTCGTCGTTTCCGACGCTGGGGGCCTGCCGGAAGTGGTCGAAAACAACGTGACCGGGCTGACCACCTACGCCGGCAGCCCGGACTCCCTGGCCGACGGCCTGCTGCGCCTGCTGCACGAGCCGGAGACCGCCGCCCGCATGGTCGCGGCCGCCTCCGAGCGCGTCCAGACGACCTTCAACTGGCACACCATCGCCCGCCAGACCATCCAGACCTACGACCGCGTCTGGACCGAGTACCTGGCGAGCGACTGGCACATCCCCGACCAGACGCCGGCCCTGCTGCCGGAAACAGCGGAGCCTTAATGATAAACCCACTGCATCCCCGATGGAACTTAATGATTAGCCAGGGCTGTTTCATGCTATAAGTTTCATGCTATAATAGGAGCAACGAAACCGGCGAAGGAGCCGGTCCTGGGAAGCGTACAGTAAATCGTGGTAGTTTTAAGCATCATCGGTATATATCTGGCCTTGGCCGTCTTGTTCTATTTGGGGCTGACGGCGACCGCGATGGACGAGGCCCTCCCGCCCCATCCGCACCGCCTCCGGTGGCAGCGGGCGCGGCGGGTCAAGGATCGGGCGCTGCGGCGCTTGCTGTCCCTGCGCCTCCCAAGGCGCCCGCGCTGACGAGACGGAAGGAAGATGACAAAACGCCCCCAGCAAAAAGCCGGGGGCGTTTTGTTTTTCGCCGAAGCAGGAAAAGACGGCGCAGGCAGCGAATGGACCGCAAGTATTATCGAACGCACTGCGACGGCGCATCGAGCGGGACGGGACTCTGGCATGGCGGAACCCATCGGGATCGCGATCATCGGCACGGGCTATATCGGGCTGGGCGCGCACCTTCCCGCGTATCAGAAGATGCAGGACGAGGGCCTGGTCCGGATCGCCGCTGTTTGCGACATCAATGAGACCGCCCTGAAGACGGCCGCCGAAAGGTGCGGCACCGCCCGCGCGTTCGCCGACTACCATGAGATGCTCGGCGCGGACGGCATAGACGCCGTGGATGTCTGCACGCCCAATTACCTGCACAAGCAGCCCGTCATGGACGCACTGGCGGCCGGCAAGCATGTCATCTGCGAGAAGCCGCTGGCCGTCAACGCCGTCGAAGGGGCGGAAATGGTGGCAGCGGCGCGGGTGGCCGGCAAGCAGCTCGCGGTCGGCCTCAACGTCCGCTTCGGGGCCGGAGCGTCGGCCGTCAAGCGGTTCGTGGACGACGGCAGGCTGGGCGAGATCTACTATGCCCGCGCCCACGCTCTGCGGCGGCGCGGCATCCCCGGCTGGGGTCTGTTCACCCAGAAGGACAAGCAGGGTGGGGGGCCGCTGATAGACATCGGCGTCCACATTCTGGACCTGACTTTGTGGCTGATGGGCCACCCCGAACCCGTCTCGGTCACCGGCCAGACCTATGCCAAGTTTGGGACGCGCGAGGGGGTTTTAGGACTAATGGGCCAGTGGGACCCTAAAACGTTCACCGTGGAGGACTTCGCGGCGGGCTTCATCCGGTTCCGCAACGGCGCGACCCTTTCTTTGGAGTCGTCGTTCGTCGCCAACATCGCCGAGAACCAGTTCCACACCACTTTGATGGGGACGGAGGGCGGCGCCCTCCTCTACCCCTCCGACGACAGCCGGACGCGCTTCTTCCGCGAGGAGAGCGGCACCCTGACCGACACGGTGCCCGCGTTCCTGCCGCGTGTGAACACTCACGAGGCTGAGTTGCGCGCCTTCGTCAAGGCGCTGGCCGACGACACGCCGGTCCCTGTTTCCGGTGAGCAGGGCCTGCTGGTCACGCGTCTCCTGGACGCGCTTTATGAGTCCGCCGAAACCGGCCACGAAGTCTTACTGTAGGAGCGCAATTCGCTGCGCCCTTTGTTTCTCCATTTGTCGCGTCCTTCCAATCCACCAGAATCTACCATGAGCCAGCCATTCCCGCGGTCAAACGCCAAACCTAATGCCAAATCCTGTCCCGCGCCCGCCGATGCCACTGCGCCCATCTCGCCCGTCGCGTCGGCCAGATGGCTCGCCGCCATCATGCCCGTCGTGCTTATCGCTGCCTGCGCCGAGCTTGGCATTTCCGTCCTGAACAACTCCGCCCTGCCGATCTACTTCACGCAGGGGCTGAAGATCCCCACCGGCACTTATGGCCTCCTGATGATCCCGTTCTTTATCAGTGAAGTCCTGTTCAAATCCCCTCTGGGCATCCTCGCAGACAAATTCGGGCGCAAGCCATTGATGTTGGGCGGCGCGGCGATCACCATTTTCACGCCGCTTATCTTCATCACGATCAAATATGATCCTTTGGCGGCGACGGCGATCATCACATTGCTCGTCTTCGGATTCCTGCGCGGGCTGGACGGGCTGGGACAGGCGGCCCTCTGGCCCTCACTCTACGCCTACGTCGGGGATGTGGTGGCAGAAAACAAGCGCGGCGCGGCGATGGGCGTGCTCAACGTCGTTTACATGGTCGGGTTGGCCTTGAGCTTCCTTGCGGGCGGGTTCGTGGATGACAACTTCGGGCCGCTGTTCCTGCACACGGCAACGTTCGGCGAGCAGATGGGGCATCTCGGGCACCGCATCCACCAGCGCGCCCATGCAGTCGGACATGGAATCACCGGGGCACTGCATCACCCCTTACACCACGCCGCCATCGCGCCGCTCGCGCCGCTCGCCGTCGCTCCCCTGCCTGTCGTCATCCAGCCGAACTATCAGCCGGGATATTACTATCCGTCGTTCATCCTCGCCTCCATCCTGTTCGGCATCGCCGTCATCGCGGCCCTGAGCGTGCGCGGCAAAGCGCGCCGCCGGTCGGAACAGGAAGGTGGGACGCCGGACCACTCGCATGATGAGGCGATGACCTGGGAAGGATTCCTCGCCGCCCTGCGGACCGTGCCGCAGTTCCTGGGCCTCGCGTTCGTGACCTTCCTGGGCATCGGCTGCATCTCGCTGCTGGTCAAGAAGTTCGCCCTGGACGAGTACCACCTCACCGAGACCGCCTTCGGCGCCCTCGTCCTAGGTCCCGCGCTCGCCATCGCGCTCGTCGCCGTACCCGCCGGTTACCTGGCGGACAAGTGGGGGAAAACGCGCTGCGTGCGACTGGGCTTCCTGCTCTGCACCCTGGGGCTATGGGGCATCCCCGTCCTGCACCACCTGCACGCGGGCATGACCGGGTTCATGGTCTCGGCGGGCGTGCTGGGCGTCGGGTTCGTGCTGGCCTTCCCGGCGTGGCTCGCCCTGCTGACCGAACTCGGCGGCGAAGCACAGCGCGGCACAGTCTTTGCCGCCGTCAGCACCGCGCAGGGGGTGGGAGCGCTGGGCGGCGCGGTGATCGGCACGAAGCTTTATGAGACCGTCGGGCACATCGCCCCGTTCGTCGCCGCTTCTCTTCTGGTCTCCGCCGGCACGCTGCTGGCGCTGGTCTTTGTCCGCGAGAGTGCGCTGAAGCGGCAAAATCCGGCATGAAGGCGGGCGCACACTTTGGGGTCTTATGTTGCACGAGGATTCATGTCGGGAAGCGTGCGGAATCCGTCCAGTATTCATAAAAGAACCCTATTGCTAAAACCGCGAGCGTGTGTTATAATCAACATGGCCCGGCGCGTATCGGGCTGGATCACACCGGAGCGGCAGGCGATACGACCTGCTGCCGTTTCCATCCCCACTTTGTTCTT
>JANOOM010000026.1:0-2384 GCA_031421335.1 Armatimonadota bacterium | reverse complement strand
CCTGGGGGAGCCGTTCGGGCAGGTCGTCATCGAAGGCATGGCGGCGGGAAAGCCCGTCATCGCGACAAACGGCGGGGCACTACCGGAGATCGTGATCCCCGGCGAGACGGGCCTGCTGGTGCCGATGGGGGACGCCCCCGCCCTGGCCGTAGCCATCGAATCACTGCTGGCAAATCCAAGCTGGGGGGCGGCGCTTGGGGCGGCGGGCCGGCGGCGCGTCCAGGAGCGGTTCACAATCGCCCAGAGGGCCGGCAAGATAGAGCGTATCTACGAACACCTCCTGCACGGCCGCCCCGCCGCGCTCCGGGCCTGAACGGCCGATGCCGGGGGAAAGATTATTTCATAGAAAAGAGGTTTGAAGGACGTATTCCAGGGGAATATGCAAACTGCAAAAACTCTAAAAGCTGGGTGGCCCGGGTCATTTGGGTCCAGCGGACGAAGCACTCATCAGACACACAGCATCTAGAAAGAACACGGACAGAAGACTATGAATAAGATCACCACAGCCCTCGCCGGACTCGCCCTCGCGGCGGGCGCTGGCGTCACCCCTGCCCTGGCGCAGGGCAACCTCTACTCGCCTCCCGGCACGTTCAGCTTCAGCATGCCGACCACCACGACGTTCAGCGCCAGCGGCAACAACGACTCATTCAACCCCATAAATTCGGCGATCACGCAGACCGTCGGGTTCACGCTGACGGGCACGGAAGTCGGCATGTCCAACACCTACGTCCTCAACTCGCTGGTGATCACGGTGGTGGGCAGCGCCACCCCAACGTTCACCTACAACCCCATGGGCAACCCGCTGGACTTCGCGCTCAACAATGTCGCGGGCACTCCCATAGCGATCGCCAGCCTGGGCGCGGACAACACAGGCACGACCTTTAATCTGGTCAGCGGCATGATTGCCCCTCCCGCCGTCCCCGAGGCCTCCACAACGGCTTCGTTCGGCCTGCTGCTGGCCTTGGGCGGGCTGGCCATCGCGGCCAAGCGCAAGAAGGCGGCCTCGTCCCTCTAGTCCATCCCTCCAGCCTGTTCTTTCTCAGGCGCGCGGGCGGCACGAAGGCGCGGGTGAGGCCACTCACCCGCGCATTTCCTTGTGTGGGACTATTTCGAGGCGAACCGGCGTTGGAATTGCCGGTCTATGAACCGATGGAAACCGCTCCGCGGTTGAAGAGTAATCCGTAGGAGCGAACCTTGTGTTCGCCCTTCCTGCTTTTCGCCGTCAATCCTTTTGCCGTCAACCGTCCGGCATTTTCGATGCCGGTTCCGCGCTCCCCTTCCACGGAGCTAGGGGACGCGACGGCGCTGATTGGATACATGGCCTCCCCCTTTCCCGCAGCGCTTGCCCCACAGCGCTTGCCCCACAGCGCTTGCCCCACAGCGCTTGCCCCAGAACACTCATCCCAACGGGGGCCGCCCCTGTTCTGCGCGCCAGCGGTCGAGGTTCGCACGCAGCTCCGCCTGCTCCCGCTCGCGCTCCTCCGGGTCTTCTTCCAATCCTGAAACGGCGGGCGGGGCGGCGGGCGGCGCCAACGCAGCGATGAGGCCGCGCAAGGCGGCCTCGATGCCTATGCCCTGAGCGCCGGCGCGGCGGCGCAAGGCGGCGGCCTCATCAGGCGTCAGTTCCAGGGTGATGGTCATAAGGGTGTTCCTTGTACGGGCGCGGTCTGGGTCGGCAGCGGGGCGGAACCGACCTTGAAGGACGGGTCTATTCGCGGACGAAAACCGCTCCGCGGCTAGGGATCATCGTAGGGGCGCCGCTTGCTGCGCCCTCTTTACCCCCTCCCCACCTTCTGTTCCCCTCCCTACCCTCTTTCTCCTACTCCTCAGGCGCCGAGCACCTTTTCTTCGCGAATAGGCCGGCCTTTCAAGGCCGGTTCCGGCGGCGCGTGGTCTCCGCTCGGCTCCACTCCGGTCATTACCTGATGTTACGCAGTGGCTTTGGCAACGGGGGTAGCCGGGCGCGCACCGGGCATTAGGACGAGTCAGGACGAGTGAATGAATTCACTCGCTCCGCTCAGGACCTGTCCAGAGGACAGAAGAGGGGCCAGAGAACGGCGAGCGAGGGCGGCATCCTTCTGTCCTATTTGTCCTTAGCGCCCCAGCCGGGCGGCGAGGACGCAGACGGTGAGGCACAGGGCGGCGGAGAGGGCGGCGAAGACGGCGGCGGAGTGGGTATCGCCGGACAAGACGGCATCGTAAAGGGCGAGCGGCATGGTCTGGGTCTGGCCGGGCGTGTCTCCGGCCACCATCAGGGTCGCGCCGAAGTCGCCCAGGGCGCGAGCGAAGGCCAGCGTCGTGCCCGCCACGAGGCCGGGGCGGGCGAGGGGCAGCAGGATGAAGAGCCCGACTTGCCAGAAGCCGGCCCCGTCGGTGCGGGCGGC
>JANOOM010000025.1:0-1683 GCA_031421335.1 Armatimonadota bacterium | reverse complement strand
ACCACCCGCGTAATGCGGGTCACTGGTTTTGAAGACCAGGAGGGCCACCAGACCCCAAACGCCTCCATCTAGACGACGAACACATGACCCACAGACGGCTCCGTCACGTCCCCGATGTGCGACGCCGGAACACCAGCCGCCGACAGCGCGGCCAAAATCATGTCCTTCTTATCCCCCGCCACCGAGACCAACAAACCGCCCGAGGTCTGCGGGTCGTACAGCAGGGACATGAGAGCCGCTTCGACATCGGCCGCGGCCGTGACGTGTTCACCGAAGTAGTCCCGGTTGCGCCCTGCCCCGCCCGGACTGACACCCTGACGCGCTAGGGCGAGCGCCCCGGCCAGGAACGGCACTTGGGCCGAACAGAGACGGCCCGACATGCCCGACGCACGCAGCATCTGGTACAAATGCCCCAGCAGGCTGAAGCCGGTCACGTCCGTACAGGCGTGCGGCCCGATTAAGGCCACGGCGTCCCGTGCTGCCCGGTTCAGCGTCCGCATCGAGGCCAGAGCCGCTTGAGCAGACTCGGCAGACGCGACGCCCTGCTTGATGCCGGTCGTGATGGCCCCGACGCCTAGCGGCTTGGTCAGAACCAATGCGTCCCCCACCCGTGCGCCCGCGTTGGTCCAGATGTGCGCCGGGTCCACTGTCCCGGTCACGGACAGACCGAACTTGATCTCGGGATCGTCCACCGTATGCCCGCCCATGAGCGCGACATTTGCCTCCAAGCACTTGGACAGCCCCCCGCGCAGGATGCCGTTCAGAATGTCGGGGTCCAACCCGGACGGGAAGCAGACGACGTTCAGGGCCGTCAGCGGCAGGCCGCCCATGGCGTAGACGTCCGAAAGCGCGTTCGCCACGGCGATCTCGCCGTAAGCGTAAGGGTCGTCCACAATGGGCGTGATGAAGTCCACCGTCTGCACGAGTGCTTGGTGCTCACTCAGGCGGTACACACCGGCGTCGTCTAGCGTCCCGAAGCCCACCAGGACGTTCGGGTCACGCGGCACATCCATGAAAAGGTCTTTGACTGCGGCGTTCAGGTCCCCCGGACCAAGCTTCGCCGCTCAACCCGCCGAGGAAGACCTCTCGGTCAGGCGCAGTTCTTTGTCTGCCATCGTTTTGTTTGCCATCGTGTCGTCACCCCCTTTCGGGACCCCTCCCGGCTCGTCCCTCGCCACCCTCCCCGAAGCGGAGAGGGGGAAGAGGCTACGGCCTTGCCCGTCCGAAACACTTCGCCTTATCCAGTTCGGCTTGAACTCCTCACCCACCCGTTTCACCCCAATAAAGCCTCGGGAGGGTCGCCGCCCCTGGCGGCGGGGCGGGTTCCAGCGTACCGCAGATCGCCCGCGCGCTTGGTCACGCCCAGACTGTCCAGATGTTCAAGCAATGGGATCGAGAACTTGCGCGTCGTCCCCAGAGCGGCATTGAGCTGCGAGACCGTCTGCCCTTCGGCACCGGTGAGCACGTCAAACAGCAGCCGCTCGGCTTCAGCAAGCGCGTCCTGGTGGAAGACGACACTCCGGTTGCTGGTGCGCTCCGTCGTCGGCACGAGCACCCCCGCTTCGACCAGGAAATAGTAAAGGCTCTTGCGCCGCCGGTCGCGCTTCAATACGACATCAAGGTCCGGCGGCTTCAGGCCACCGGCCCGGAACTCCGCTTCGATGTCCTGTGAAATGGCCCGCT
>JANOOM010000024.1:0-2046 GCA_031421335.1 Armatimonadota bacterium | reverse complement strand
CAGCAATGAACCAGCCTGTCTCTGTACCCGATATGCCCGATACGAACGTACCCGATATAACCGTACCCGACATGACCGTACCTGACACGACCCTGACCAGTGCAGAAACGCTGTATCCGCTCTCGGACGGCGTGGGGTCGGTGTCGCTGGTGCAGCACGTCGGCGACGATAAGATGATTACGAATGCAGCCCGAGTCAGTTTCGGCGGTGACAGCGCGGCCCCCCTGAGCGCCCGCGACGAGAAGCTGATCGGGTATCTGTTGCGCGAACGGCATGGCAGCCCCTTCGAGCACAACCTCCTGACCTTCAAGGTGGTCTGCCCGATCTTCGTGGACCGCCAGATGGTGCGCCACCGGGTCGGGGTGAGCAAGAACGAGATCTCGGGCCGCTACGTCGAGATGACCGAGCGCGTGTATATTCCGACCCAGTTCCGGCAGCAGGCCAAAAGCAACCGCCAGGCCAGCGTACAGGCCGATGAGCGGCTCGATCAGGACGCCGCCCTGGACCTGTACCGCCGCGCCTGGGAGAGCGCCTACGCCGCCTATCAGGGGCTGCTGGCCCTCGGTGTCACCCGCGAACAGGCCAGAGGCGTACTGCCGCAGGCCCTGTACACCGAGAGTTACTACACTTTCAATGTCCGGAGCCTGCTGCATTTTCTGGGCCTGCGCGACCACGACGGCGCGCAGTACGAGACCCGGCTGTACGCCCAGGCGATGGGTCAGCTCGCGCAGCCGCTGTTCCCGGTGACGTTCGCGGCTTGGCGGGAGTTGCAGGAAGGGCACTGATCTTTCGCCCAGCAATCCAAGTACTTCCAGATTACCGTTTCGGGATTCCGCGTCTCGGCGAGAGCAGTTCCCCTCTTGGGCATAACGGACGCTGTACACGCCGCCTGCCCGCATGAGGACGCTTCGCCGCACACTACGCTTCATCCCTACACTCCCATCTGGAAGTACTTTTCTCCATACTCGCTCCACTCGGTTTATTTGAAGATAAACATGGTTGTACTTATTTCAGGTTGGCCTGCTTGGTCAGTCGCGCCGCGATCTCGCGCAGTTCGTCCATGTCGTACTCCGGCGAGAAGGTCGCGCTGCTGTGGCCGCTGTCTACCGTCTCGCCGCCGTTGGGCAGTTCGTCGGTGACGTAGCACTCCTGGCCGTCGTCGGGGTGCGGCCCCTTCCAAATGGCCCCCATGTCGTTGTAGTCGCTGGGACTCATGCGGTAGAGCTTGAGGTGAATGCCCTGGTCCATCAGTTTCTTGGATTCGGGAATCTTCTCGGCGGCGATGTGCGGCACCGGCAGCATCTTGGTCATCTCCACACCGGTCAGGGTTTCGAGCGCTTTGGCGTACGCCACCTGATGCACCCCGCCGCGCACCAGCAGGTAGCCGGTCAGGGCCTTGCTCACCGGGTCTTTGACCATCTCGTAGACGCGCAGCTTGTTGTTGCGCGCCCCGCTCTCCAGAAAGTAGTTGTGCAGCAGGTCGAGCACCAGGTTCCCGCTGCTGAACACATTGTCGCCGGTCCAGGGCATCCCGCGCGAGTCCTGGATCAAGGTTCCTGGGCCGCCCGCGATGAAGTGCTGGAGGTTCTGGGCGTCCAAAAAGCCCGAGAGTGGCGTGGTGGTGGGGTCAGCCGGGTCCTGCCTCGCCGGAGTCTCCGGCCCGGCCAGCAGCGAGTTGATGGCCGCCGACACCAGTTCGATGTGCCCCAGCTCCTCGGCGGCGATGTTGGAGATCAGGTCGTAGTACGGGCGCAGCTCCTTCTTGCCCCGGAAGTTGAACGACTGGGTCATGTAGTTCATCAGGGTAGACATCTCGCCGAAGCGCCCGCCCATCAGCTCCTGTACGGCGGCGGCGGCGTTGGGGTTCTGTTCCTGCGCCTTGGGCAGCTCGTACTGCAACTTGTCGATACGTAAAAACATGGATTCTCCTGTGCGTGCTGGCCCGGGGGCGTGATGAACGGCACGACATGTACATCGGCGGGCGCGGCAAGGCGGAACAGCAGCGAGTCGGCGCTCTTTGATTGTTTTCGAGCAGAGTGTCTGGCG
>JANOOM010000023.1:0-3170 GCA_031421335.1 Armatimonadota bacterium | reverse complement strand
GGCGCGATTCATCGCGCCCTCTTTCCCTGTCCCCGCCCTCCTTATTAGGCCTTGTATGCCCATGAACCTGCAACAAACCCACCGCCTCGAAAAGATCGCCCGTGAGGCCGCGCTGACGGCCGAGGCCGCGCATGACTTCGGGCACGTTCAGCGCGTCGCCGCCAATGCCCGCCTGATCGCCGAGGTGGAAGGGGCGGACCTCGGCGTCGTCCTGCCCGCCACCCTGCTGCATGAGCTTGTCTCGCTTCCCAAGGATCATCCTGACTCGCCCCGCTCGGGCGTCCTCTGCGCCGAACGCGCGGTGGACGTGCTGCGGAGGGAGAATTACCCTGAGGGGCAGATCGAGGCGATCGCTTACTGCATCCGCGTTCATCCGTTCTCGCTGGGCGTCGTGCCCGAGACGCTGGAAGCGCGAGTCTTGCAGGACGCCGACCGGCTGGACGCGCTCGGCGCCATCGGGATCGCCCGCTGCTTCGCCGTCGGGGCGGACATGAAGCGACCGTTCTATGACCCCGACGACCCCTTCTGCCAGGCGCGCGTCCCGGACGACAAGCGGTGGACGCTGGACCATTTTTACAAGAAGCTGCTGCGCCTGCCGGACGCCCTGCACACCGAGGCGGCGCGGGGGATGGCGCGGGAGCGGGCGGCGTTCATCGAGGCGTTCCTGGTGCAGCTCGGGCGGGAGATTGAAGGAGCGGGCGATTGAAATCGCGGCAACGAGAGCACGAAACCTCCCTTCGCAGGTTCAGGATCGGTCCTAGTCTGCGGAGGCAGACTTTGTGCCTTTGTTGGCGCGATTTTAATCGCCTGCGCTCTGTTCACGAGTACCGGCGCAGGACGGCCCGGACCTCGCACAAAAAACCTGCCCCGAACAGGTTCAAGTGGTTGAGCAGGTGATAAAGGTTAAGGGTTCCTGAACAGGGATATGAGAAAATACCAGATCGCCAGATACCAGACGCGGCGGCCCATCGGCGACGCCCCCTCCACCATGCCGACGGCACTGTGCAGGACGCCGCCGGGGCGGACGGCGATCTTGTTCTTGGCACAGGCCCGGCAGCGCGTCCCCGCCGGCGTGTAGACCGTACACCGAGGGCAGATGGGGGCCTCACAGCGCCCGCAGCGCCCTCGCGTGACAACCTTCGGGTAGCCGGGCGCAGAACCACGCGCCATCCTCGCCGGGGACCACGATGGGGGCCGCTTTTTCCAGGGCCGCGCCGCACTCGCCGCAGCCTTTCTTGTCGTCGGGGTTTTGCGCCTTGCATCCAGGACAGGTCATCTTGCATTCTCCTCTCACTGCCTGCCTGTTTGCCGGGCGGCGGGCGGAATCCTGCAAAGGAAAAAGCGTGCTGCGTGCCGTATCAAGGGCCAAGGAGAATCCCATGCCCATCCGTCAATCCGTGTCCTGGTGGTGCTTTGCGGGCCGGGGCGTCGCCGACGATGTCCTGCTGAGGCAGGCCAAAGCCATCGGCTATGAGGCCGTCGAGCTGATCGGGGAAGACTTGTTCGACCGGGCGCGGGGGGCGGGTCTGGTGATCGCCTCGCACAATGGGCACCAGAGCATCGAGCGCGGGCTGAACGACTTGGCCGAACACGACCGCATCGAGGCCGAGATCGTCAGCAAACTAGAACTGGCGCAGCGCTACCAGATCCCCAACTTGATCGTCTTCAGCGGCAGCCGGCGCGCGGGTCTGTCGGAGAAAGAGGGGATCGAGAACACGGCGCGCGGCTTGGCCCGCGTCAAGGACGCCGCCGAGCAGGCCGGGGTCAACCTTGTCCTCGAACTGCTCAACAGCAAGGTAGATCATCAGGGCTACCAGTGTGACCATACCACCTGGGGCGTCGAGGTATGTCGCCGGGTCGGGTCGCCGCGCGTGGGGCTGCTTTACGATATTTATCACATGCAGATCATGGAGGGCGACGTGATGCAGACCATCAGCACGCACCACGCCCACTTCCTGCACTACCACACGGCGGGCGTCCCTGGGCGGCATGACCTGGACGAGGCGCAGGAACTGAACTATCCGCCCATCATCAAAGCCATCGCCGCTTCCGGCTACGAGGGTTATCTGGGCCACGAGTTCATTCCCAAGGGCGACCCGGTGGCGGCCCTGGAAGCGGCATTTCGGTTGAGCGACGTGTGAAATGGTTGCGGAGAGGGCTAAGTAAGTAACCGCCGCCTAAAGGAGGCGGCCTTGCCACTACACGCTAGGCGTGTGCGACTATAGGCCTTCTTACATGGCCCGTGTCCTGACAGGGCAAGCCCTGTTAGACCATCTGTTAGGCCCGAAGGCCAAAGCAGATACGTCTCGAGACTTTACGCGGCGAAACGTATTGAGTCGCCGCAACCGATGTCTCAACTTGTGAAGGTGGCCGTTTTGTAACCGTTCCTGCTCGTTTGAGTGTGTGCCTTACGACCATCCTGATTATACCCGAAAGGGCTTACTTTAACCCGAAAGGACAAGGAGCAGAGCCTCCGGCAGACAGGAAGCAATTCCTCTGCTGCCTAAAGGCAAGTAGTCTCCTTGCTTGATTTTATGAGTTGCTCAAAGCCGGAGACCAGACAGTCGGGTGTGACCTGATTCATCAGCCGGCGTGTGCGGTCTAGTTGTGCAGGCGTCACCTCAGGTTTGTCGGCCAACACATTGCGTATCCATTCGGCATGAATCGCTTCGGTTAGGCGCGGCGCGTAGGCTTCGACGGTGGCGAGCCACATCAGCAGATCGCGCAAGGAAGGGGGATAAAGGACGCAGGCGTCCAGGACGGCAACGGTTTTAGGCTCCGCAGGAGTCACCGGTACAGGCCAAGACGGTCCGTTTCTGCCATGATCTCTCTGACCACAGCCTGCCGACGCTCTCGCTCCGCTTCGGTGGGGGATACCGGCGGCGGCGCATCCCTCCGGGCCTGCGCCATGTGAGCACGGGCGGCTGCAACGGCTTTCATGTGTTCCAATTGATTTACCATGTCTTCATAGCTCTCCGTGTCCAGCATGACGACCTCCGCGCGCCCATTGACGGTCAGCACCTCCGGGGTCCGGGTTTCTTTCAGGCGGGCGACGTGCGCTTCATGGTCCCTGAGAAAATCGCTCATGGGATGGACCTGTCTGGTATCGAGCATGGCTTGCCTCATTTATGCGGGTTCGTGTCGGATGATTTCCTGTCGATCACATGATG
>JANOOM010000022.1:0-2477 GCA_031421335.1 Armatimonadota bacterium | reverse complement strand
CGCTTCTTCCAGTGTGACTTGTTGCATGAGTCTTGTCCTTTCCAGCGTCAGTGTACCACAAAGGCGCAGGGCGGGAGCTTTCAGGACGCCGCCGGGACCTGCATCCCCAGCACGCGCGAGACGCCGGGCTGGGCCATGGTGACGCCGTACCAGACCGGGGCGGCCTCCATCGTCGTCGGGTTGTGGGTGATAACGATCATCTGGGAGCGCTGCCCGAAGTCGCGCAAAAGGTCCGCGAAGCGCTCGACGTTCGCGCCGTCTAAAGGGGCGTCGACTTCGTCGAGCACGCAGAAGGGGCTGGGCTTGACGTAGAGGAAGGCGAACAAGAGGGCGGCGGCGGTTAAAGCGCGCTCGCCGCCGGACAGCAGGGCGAGCGGCTGGCGCTTCTTGCCGGGCACCTGGACCACGATATCAACGCCCGTTTCCAGCACATCGTCGGGGGCGGTCAGGACCAGTTCAGTCTTGCCGCCGCCGAACAAGCGCGTGAAGAGAGTCTCGAAGGCCGCGCCGACGGCCTGGAACGTCTCCAAAAAGACCCCGCGCGTGCCCTCATCTATTTCCCCGATGGCGGCCAGCAGTTTGGCGCGGGCTTCCTCCAGGTCGGCGGCCTGGGCCAGCAGGAACTCGTGCCGCGTCCGGACTTCCTCGTATTCTTCGATGGCGGTGGGGTTGACCTCACCTAAAGCGCGTAGGTCGCGGCGCAGACGGGCGACTTCCTGGGGCATGCCATCGGCGACTTCGGGGTCTTCGGGCAGCGCCAGGGCGTCTTCGAGCGAGATCTCGTATTCTTCCCACAGCCGGGCGGCGAGGGTGTCGCGCTGCACCGACAAGCGGGCCTCGCGGACCTCGTTCTTGTGGACGGCGTCCAGGGCAGTCGCCCGCGTCTCGCCCAAGGAGCGCATGAGGGCGTTCGCGTCGTAAGACTCTTGCAAGAGCGCTTGACGGGCCGCCGCCTGCGCTTCCAGGGCGGCCAATGCCCCGTCGCGGGCCTCACGGGCGCGGGCGACTTCACCCTCGCGGGCCTCGGCCTGGGCGACCAGTGCTTCGAGTTCTTCCCCCACCGTGCCGGCCTGGCGCTCGCGGCGCTCCTCTTGGACGTGCAGGGCGTCAGCCTCACCGCGCGCATTCCGGCCCGCCCGGTCCAGGCTGCCGGTCCTTTCAGACACCGTCGCGAGCTGGATACGCACCGTGGTCAGGTCCGACTGGAGGGCATCGCGCTCGGCGGTCAAGACGGCAAGCTGCTCGGCTTCGGCAGCCTGCGTCTCGTCAGCCCCCGCCGTTTCGGCCCCGCCGGTGGCGAGGACCAGGGCCGCCTTGGCGGCGTGTTCGCGCGCCTGGGCCAGTGTCGCTTGCGCGATCTCGCTCCGGCGCGCGCCCCCCGCCCGCGCCTCGTCCGCCCTTCGCGCCTCTTGGGCGGCCCGCTCCGCCCGCCGCTCGGCGTCAGCCTTTGCGCCCTGCGCGGACTGCTTGGCGGCCTGCGCCTCCGACAAAGTGCGCTCGGCGGCTTCACGCGCGGCTTCGGCATCTCTGAGTTCGGCCTGACATCGTTCCAGCTCGCGCTGCCTGTTCTGGCTCTCGGCCTGGCCCGACGCGATTTCTGTCTTGCGGCCCAGAATGTTCGCCGTGCGCCCGCTCTGGCGCCCGCCGGACAGGGCGCCGGTGGGCAGAACGATCTCGCCGGTCCGGGTCACGACCCGGTTCCAGCCCTTCGCCACCGCGGAAGCGCGCAGGGCGTCGTCCAGGGTCTCGCAGACGAAGACGCGGCCCAGCAAGACCTCCAAGGCGGGCCGGAACTTCGGCTCGAATGTGATCAGATCGAGGGCGGCCCCCAGGACGCCGGGGAGGTTGAAGGCGCGGCCCATGTCCAAGGTGTCCCGGCCCGGACGCATCCGGTTGAGCGGCAGGAAGGTCGCCCGGCCGGCTCGGTTCTCATGGAGAAAGGCGATGGCGGCCTTGGCGGCGTCCTCGGTGTCGGTGATGATGTCCTGGAGGCTAGCGGCCAGCGCGGTCTCAAAGGCCGTCTCGAAGCCGGCCGGGGTCTGGAACGAATCGGCTACGACGGTGAAGTCGCCGGCCAGCGCGCCGCGCTTTTTGGCGTCGAAGACGGCCTTGACGCCCGCGAAGTAGCCTTCCTGGGCGGCCTCTAATTCTTGCAGGGCGCGCAGCCGCGTTGACAAAGCGACAGCCGCCGACTGGGCGGCGTTGGCGCGCGCCCCGGCGATCCCGACGGCCTGCCGGGCGGCGTCGCGCCGGCCGAGCGCGTCAGTCAGGGCCGTTTCCGCTCCCAAGAGCGCATCCCTGGCCGCCTCGACGGCGGCGCGGGCCGCTTGGGCCTCCGCTTGAAGGTCGCCCGCGCCGCTTTCCGCCCGCGCCGCCTCGTCGCGCAGGGCAGGCAGGCCCGCTTCGAGTTCGGCCACGCGCGCGTGCGCCCGTGCCGCGTCCGCCTCGCGGGACGCCTGCTGCCGGGCGAGGGCAAG
>JANOOM010000021.1:0-2700 GCA_031421335.1 Armatimonadota bacterium | reverse complement strand
GAGGGTCGCCGCGCAGCGGCGGGGTGGGTTCATCGGGTACAATAACACCACATATGGACCTCTACCCGATCCACCTCAACCTGCAAGGCCGGCGCTGCCTCCTCGTCGGTGGTGGGGCCGTCGCCGCCCGCAAGGCGACGGGCCTGAAGGCGGCGGGTGCGGACGTCCTCTTGGTCTCGCCCAACGCCACGCCCGCCCTGGAAGCGATGGCCCAGAGCGGCGCAATCGAGTGGCGCCAAGAGGTCTACGGAACCGGCCATCTCGACGGCGTGTTTCTTGTAATGAGCTGCACTGACAATCGCGCCGTCAATGCCGCCGTGACGCGTGAGGCTTCCGAGCGAAATTTGCTGGTGCTGTGCGCCGACGACCCCAAAGCAGGCAGCTTCGTATCTCCGGCGACCGTCCGACGTGGCGACCTGCTGCTGACGGTCTCGACCGGCGGGGCCGGGCCAACCCTCGCCGCTGTCCTGCGCGAGCGGATCGAGGCCGATTTCGGGCCGGAATGGGCGGAGATCGTTCAGATCATCGGTGCGATGCGTGAAATTGTCAAAACGAACATGGGCGAGGCCGAACGAAAGGCCGCTGTCCGGCGCGTCCTGGACGATGCTGAAGTTCACGAATTGCTGCGCGCGGGGCGGCGATTAGAAGCGGAGACGCGGATACGAAGATGTCTCTCCTCGTCCTCGGAATAAACCACACCAGCGCCCCCATCGAGGTACGCGAAAAGCTGGCGATCGGCGACCGCGAGCTGCCGCGTGCCCTCCGGGCACTAACACGCCTGCCGGACGTGCGCGAGGGCGCCCTGCTGTCCACCTGTAACCGCACCGAGGCGTATGCCGTCGCTGCCCCCCATGCCGGGCCGACCGAAGACGCCCTGGCCGAGTTCCTGGCGGGATGGCACGGCCTATCCCGGCGCGAGTTCGACGGCCACCTCTACTGCTATCGGGCCGGCGCGGCGGCGAACCACCTGTTCTCGGTCGCCTCAGGCCTCGACTCGATGATCTTGGGCGAGCCGGACATCCAGCGGCAGGTCAAGACGGCCCTGGAAGCCGCCCAGGCCGCCCAGAGCATCGGAGCGCGGCTCAACCGTCTCTTCCAAGAAGCCCTCGTCGCCGGTAAGCGCGCCCGGACGGAGACCGGCATCGCGCGCGGCACGTTCTCCGTCGGGGCGGCGGCGGTCGAACTCGCCACCCAAATCTTCGGCGAATCGCTCGCCGGCCACACTGTCCTGGTGCTGGGCGCGGGCAAGATGAGCGAGGTCACCGCCCGCCATCTGCAGGCGGCGGGCGCCCCGGCTGTGCTGGTCGCGAACCGCACGTTTGAAAAAGCCGCCGCGCTGGCCAGGCAATTCGGAGGGACGGCGCGGCGCTTCGAAGAGATGCCGCAGCTCCTGGCGATCGCCGACATCGTGGTCTGCTCGACGGCCGCGCCGCACCCCATCGTCACGCGCGCCTTGATGCAGGACGTCATGCGCGCCCGCCGGGGCCGCCCCCTGTACCTCGTGGACATCGCCGTCCCGCGTGACGTGGAGGCGGACGTCGGCAAACTCGAAAACGCTTACCTCTACAACATAGACGACTTACAGGAACTCGTCTCAGGCGCCCACAAGTCGCGGGCCGGCGAGGTCGCGCGGGCACGCGAGATCGTCGAAGCCTCCGTCGCCGAGTACGGTCGCTGGGAGCGGTCTCTGGACGCCGCCCCGCTCGTCGTCGCCGTCCGCCGGCGATTAGACGACGTCAAGCAGGGAGAATTGGACCGCCTGCGCGCCCGCCTCCCCGGCCTGTCCGAAAAGGACTGGCGCGCGGTCGAGGCCGCCATGGGCGCTTTGACCAACAAAATCGCCCACCCCGCCACCATCGCCATCAAGGCCGCCGCCACCTCGGAAGACGGGGCCGCTGAGGCTAACGCCATCCGCCGCGCTTTCGGTGTAGAAGAAGCAGAGGCAGCCCAGGACGAAGCCCAGGACGAAGCCCGGAAAGGAGGAGACGCATGACCGAGATAGCCACACTCATCGCCGCCGCCACTTTGTACCTGCTCGGGTCGGCTGCTTACGGCGCTTTCCTGTTCCTGCGACTGCCCGCGCTGGCCTTGTCGGGCCGCCTCGCCACCGTGCTGGCCGTCGCCGCCCACTCCGTCGCCATCGGCGTCCACTGCGCGCGGACGCACCAGACGCCGTTCACGACGCCCGCCGAGACGCTGTCGGCATCCGCCTGGGCCATCGCCCTGGCTTACCTCGCTTTGGAGCTGCTGCTCAAGCCCCGGCCCACGGCCCTCGGCGCGGTCGCCCTGCCGGTCGCCTTCCTATGCCTCTTCGCCGGCGCGTTCCTGCCTCCCGCTGCGCCCATGCCGGCGACGCCCTTGCTGTCTTCGCGCCTGGTCAGTCTGCACATCCTGGCGCTCTTGTTCGCCTTCGGTCTGCTGGTTTTGGCCTTTGGCTGCGCCGCTTTGTACCTCGCCCAGCACCGGATGCTTAAGCAAAAGCGCCTCAAAGGTGGCTTGTTCGGCCTGCTGCCGCCGCTGGCGAGTCTGGACCACCTCGCCTTCGCCTTGGTCGCCTTTGCCTTCCCGCTACTGACTGTCGGCCTGGCCGCGGGCGTCGTGGAGGTGCTGGCGGGCGGCTTCGGCGGCCACTGGGGCGCCGCCCGGCCAGGTGCGCTGACGCCGGGCAAAGCGCCGCGTGTCGCGTTGCATCGCCGCCAG
>JANOOM010000020.1:0-2689 GCA_031421335.1 Armatimonadota bacterium | reverse complement strand
GAACCTGCTCGCGGCGGGATTGCTGCACGGCGACCGCCCCACGCCGTCGGGCAAGACCTTAGCCGAGGAAGCCGCCGAGGCCCAGGAAGCGCCGGGCCAGAAGGTCATCTCGACCGTCCAGAACGCCTTCAAGCCGCGCGGCGGCATCGTCATCCTGCACGGGAACCTCGCCCCCGAGGGCGCCGTCATTAAGCTCGCCGGCACCGAAAAAACGCAGTTCACCGGTCCCGCCCGTATCTTCGACCGCGAAGAAGACGCCATGGAGGCTGTCAAGTCCCAGCACATCAAGCCCGGCGACGTGGTCGTCATCCGCTACGAAGGCCCCAAGGGTGGGCCGGGGATGCGCGAAATGCTCGGCGTCACAGCCGCCCTCGTCGGACAGGGCCTGGGAGGTGACGTCGCTCTCCTAACCGACGGCCGTTTCTCGGGCGCGACGCGGGGCCTGATGGTCGGCCACGTCGCCCCCGAGGCCAGCGTCGGCGGCCCCATCGCGCTGCTGCATGAGGGCGATGTGATCACCCTGGACGTGACCGAGGGCCTCCTCCGCGCCGACGTTTCCGACGACGAATTAACCCGCCGCCGCGCGCAGTGGACGGCCCCCGCGCCGCACTACACGACCGGCGTCATGGCGAAGTACGCCGCTTCGGTGACGTCCGCTTCCGAAGGCGCGGTGACGGTCGCGAAGTTCTAGGGCAGATAGCGGGGGCGCAGCACTGATGGTGATATTGCGGAAGCTGCGGAAAGCGCGAAAATTGGCGCGGCTCGGCTTCCGCGACCTTTCCCTCTACCTGGGTGCGGACCTGTGGCACGGGGGCTTGGCGAAGCTCGGCCTGTTGGTGCGGCAGTCCGTGTACCGCCTGCGCGCCCAGAGCAGCGCCTGGCCCCTCCAGATGCGCGCTAACAGCAGCGACCGGAAAGTGTGCTGTATGATCCATGTGGACCGGGAGTACGCGCCCCTGAACGACATGGAAGGCGTCCGCCTGATCGTGGACTGCGGCGCGAACGTCGGCTATGCCTCGGCCTACTTCTCGAGCCACTTCCCACAGGCGCGGGTGATCGCTGTCGAGCCGGACGACCAGAAATTTGAGGCCTTGCGCCGTAACCTCGTCATCGAGCTGCACGACGAGGAGTGCCGCCGGGTCTTCTTCCAGGCATTGTCGTCTTACACCTACGACTTGAGCGAGTCGGGCGAGCTGACGATCTGCCGGAACCTTCGGCCCGCCGCTTAGGCCCCTCGCGGGGCGCGCTCCTACATGCTGACTTTATCCAGCGAGTTAATCATCTGTACCCCGTGGACCAGGGCCGCCCCGCCCCGGACGCTGGCCGCGACGTGCAGCGCCTCGGTCATCTGCCCCGCATTCGACCCCGACTCTAGGCACTGCTGCGCGAACGAGTCAATGCAGTACGGACACTGGAGCGCGTGGGACACCGCCAGTCCGATCAGCGCCTTTTCCCGCCGCGACAGCTCCCCCTCCGCTAATGTCGCCCCGTACCAGTCCATGAACTTGGCGAACAAGTCAGGCCGCTCCCGCCCCACCTCGCCGAACCGATTCAAGTCGTTTTCCTCATAGTAATTTGCCATCGTTTGTTCCGCCTTTTGCTTCTCAGATAGCCTATTGTACCACCGACTTGACAACGGCAAAGCGCGTGGCCCATACTGTTGAAGGAGGCACGCCATGACAGCCGCGACGCAGACCCAGATCAGCTACGAGCAGTTCCTAGAACTGACGGACGAAGATCAGCACGTCGAGTGGGTCAAAGGAGAGGTGGTCGCCATGAGTCCGGTTTCCAATCGGCATCAGGACGTGGCAGGCTTCCTGCTATCCCTGCTCCGCTTTTATGTCGAGGCACGGCAGCTCGGCCAGGTCCGCAGCGAGCCGTATCAGATGAAGCCAGGGCCGACCCTGCCGGGGCGCGCTCCTGACATCTTCTTCGTCGCCGACGCACACCTCTCGTGGATGAGAAATACCTACCTGGACGGACCCGCAGACCTTGCCGTGGAGATCATCAGCCCCGAAAGCCGGGCGCACGACCGGGGCGACAAGTTCTACGAGTACGAGCAGGGCGGCGTCCCTGAATACTGGCTGGTTGACCCCGTGCGCGAGCAGGCTGAATTCTACCAGCGCGGCGCGAACGGCTTCTATCTCCCCGTCGCGCCCGACGCGCAGGGCCGCTACCACAGCGCTGTCCTGCCGGGCCTGTGGCTGGAAGCAGGTTGGCTCTGGCAGACTCCCCTACCGCCGCTGCTGGACGTGCTGAAGGCGTGGGGACTGATTTGACCGAAACGGTGTCTCTGGGAAAACTGCTGATCTTGGATCTCGACGAAACGCTGATCTTTGCCACCGAACGCCCCCTGACGCGGGAGGCAGACTTCCGCATCGGCCCGTACCACGTCTATAGGCGGCCCGACTTGGCTGACTTCCTTGACCAGTGTTTTTAGTGGTTCGAGGTTACCGTCTGGGCCTCGTCTTTGCCGTGCTACGCCGAGAAAGTCGTCAGGACCGTGTTCCCCGAACCGTTGCGCCCCACTTTCGTCTGGGCCAGCGACCGCTGCACGCCGGCCTACGATCCGGAAAAAGTATTATTCTGCCATAGCTCCTGCGGTGCGGTGAGGGTGTCCGAACCCACCCCGCCGCGCAGCGGCGGGGTGGGTTCATCGGGTACAATAACACCACATATGGACCTCTAC
>JANOOM010000019.1:0-4937 GCA_031421335.1 Armatimonadota bacterium | reverse complement strand
CGTGCTGGGGAAGACCCTGCTGCTCATTGATGACGTGGTGACGACTGGCAGCAGCCTGTACGAGTGTTCTTTGGCCCTCGGTCTGACCTCTTCACCCTCCCGTTTCGGGAGGGTCGGCGCGCAGCGCCGGGGTGGGTTCATGCTGTCCGCGTTCCTCTCACTCCTCTACCCGCCGCGCTGCCTCGTCTGCCGCACTTTGGGCGCGTCGGGCCTCTGCGCCGCCTGCCTCGCCGCCGTCGTCCCCGTCGCGCCCCCTTACTGCCCGACGTGCGGGCAGACCGTTCCCACCGACATTAATGGCTGCCCCCACTGCCGCTCGCGCCGGCCCGCCTATGACCGCGCCCGCGCCCTTGGAGCCTATGAGGGCGTCCTACGCCTCGCCATCCACCAGTTCAAGTACAACGACCGCCCCCAGCTCGCCGTCCCGCTCGGGCTGAAGCTCGCCCTCTTCGCCCGCGCGAGCGCGCCGGATTTGAACGGCCTGCGGTTCGACGCCCTGCTTCCCGTCCCGATGCACTCGGTCCGCCGGCGAGAGCGCGGCTACAATCAGTCCGAAAGATTGGCCCGCGTCGTCGGCGCGGAACTCGGCCTGCCGCTCCTGTTGGGCGCACTGGTCCGCACGCGCGCCACCCGCCCGCAGGTCGGCCTGAGCGCCGAGGCCCGGCGCACCAACTTGTCGGGCGCGTTCGCCGTCCGCCGGCCCGAGGCCGTGCTGGGGAAGACCCTGCTGCTCATTGATGACGTGGTGACGACTGGCAGCAGCCTGTACGAGTGTTCTTTGGCCCTCAAAGCTTATGGCGCCCAGGCCGTCTACGCACTGACGCTTGCGGCGGGGTAAAGGAGCGCGTGGGAAAAACTGTGCCCGACTCAGACCAGTCCGTTCTTGAGAAAGTCACCGCCTTCATCACGCGCGGTGCGGGCGCGGCGCAGGAATTACTGGTGTTCCGGCACCGGGCGGCGGGCGTTCAGCTCCCCGCCGGCACGGTGGAAGCCGGAGAAGACGTGGAAGCGGCTTTATGGCGTGAAGTCCGGGAAGAGACCAGACTTTCGGGCCTGACACTGCTCGCCAAGCTGGGCAAAGAGGCCGCCGTTCTGCCCCCCGACAGGCGCGCGCTCCTGCGGACGGTCCCGATGCTCTCCGAGCCGGACGCGGCTTCGTCCGCTGTGGGCCTGACACTCCGGCGCGGCCTCTGGGTCCGCGAGGCGGCGACGCGCGGCGGCTGGTCGTGGGTGCGCTCCGAGGAATACGAGAAGCAGGGCGAGGCTTTGGTCGTGCTCGGGGCGACGACGGGATGGGTCCCCTCCAGCGCGCTGGCGGTGCGCGTCGTGCGGCACTTCTTTCACCTGGGAGCGCCTGCATCAACGCCGGACCGCTGGCGCCGCGAGGGCGAACCGGGCCGCGAGTTCGCCCTCTTCTGGGCGCCACTGGCACACAACCCCGGCCTCGTCGCCGGGCAGGCCGAGTGGCTGGCGCGGTTCAAGGGGAGGCTGGGTGAGCGCGGCTAGAGGCCCCGCTGCCGCATGATCTCAAACGCGATGACGGCGGTGGCCGAGGCCGTCCCCAGCGAGTTCGCCGTTTCCCGACCGTAGGGGATACGGAGCTTCAAGTCGGCCTGGTCCAAAAACGAGCGCGTGATGCCGCGCTTCTCGCCCCCGATCAGCAGGAACAGCGGGGCGGTCAGGTCGGCGTCGTAAAGGGAGCGGCTGCCGCGCTCGTCGGTCGCGCAGGCGACAGCCAGCCCGCGCGCCCGGAAGAAGAGGGCGGCCTCGGCCGCCGTCCCGGCAAGGGCCGTGGGGATGCGCTCGGACGCCCCCGCCGAGGCGCGGGCCACGGTCCCCGCCGCCGACAGCCAGTTGCGGGGCCGCAGGACCAGCCCGTCCGCACCCGCCGCATAGAGCGCGCGCACGGCGGCCCCGAAGTTGAAGGGGTCCTCCACGCCGTCAATCATGGCGACGAAAGGGCGCGGCACGCCCGCTGCCAGCACGTCCAGGCCGGAGAACCGGTATGGCCCGACGCGGGCCAAAACACCGCCGTGCGTGCGCCCACCCGCCTGCGCCTCGATGGCCGCGTCGGGGACGCGCTCCACGGGGACGTTCGCTCCCCGCGCGAGTTGTTCCAGTCGCCGCGTCTGGGCGTCGCTTTTGCTGTCGCGGATCAGGACGCCGCGGACCGGCCGGTGGCCGCCTTCCAGAGCGGCACAAACGGAGAGGAAGCCTTCCAGCAGGGCGTCTCCGGCGGGGTCGGGGGTTTGTTCTTCGGGCATGGGGCCATTGTACCCGCTCGGGCGGACACAAAAAGAAGCCGCGACTTTCGTCGCGGCCCGGAAGAGGGGATGAGCAATGGGAGGTCTCTCGACCTCAGCCACGCCCCTATTATGACGCGGGTAGTTTAAGGGCATGTTAAGACGCGGTTAAGTTTGCATTAAGAGACGACCGGCCTGGAAAGGCCGGTTCCCATTCGCCGTCCGCCTCCTTGTTCCCTATGTCCCCGTTTACTGCCCGCTGCCATCCGGCTCCGATTGACTTTGCCCGCCGCCGTGTGCTACACTTGCCGTGTTATGCCCCACCCCAAGGACCTTTCGATTGACCAGCAGATGGAGATGATCGCGCGCGGCACGTTCGACATCGTGCCGAAAAACGAACTCAAGGCGAAGCTTGAGAGGTCCGCCCGTGAAGGCCGCCCGCTGCAGGTCAAGCTCGGCCTGGACCCGACCGCGCCCGACATCCATCTGGGCTTTGCGGTCGTCCTCCGCAAGCTGCGATTGTTCCAGGATCTCGGCCACGTCGTCGTCATCATCATCGGCGACTACACCGCCCTCATCGGGGACCCCTCGGGGCGCTCCGCGACGCGGCCCATGCTGTCGTCAGAAGAGATCGAGGCCAACGGGAGGACCTACATCGAGCAGCTCGCAAAAGTCCTGGACCGCGAAAAGACCGTCGTCCGTTTCAACAGCGAGTGGCTGGGGAAACTCTCTTTTGTAGAACTCGTCGCGCTGGCCTCCAAGATGACCGTCGCCCAGATCATGCAGCGCGAGGATTTCAAGACCCGTTTTGAAGCCGGACAGCCTATCGGACTGCACGAGCTTTTGTACCCGCTCGCTCAGGCTTACGACAGCGTCTCCATCGGGGCCGACGTCGAGATGGGCGGGCAGGACCAGAGGTTCAACAATTTGGCGGGTCGCGCCCTGCAAAAAGAACTCGGGCAGGAGCCGCAAGTCGTCCTCCTGATGCCACTGTTGGTGGGCCTGGACGGCGTCAAGAAGATGAGCAAGTCGCTTGGCAACTACGTCGGCATTTCCGAGACGCCCGCCGAGATGTTTGGCAAGCTAATGTCCCTGACCGACGAGGCTATGCCGACCTACTATGAGCTTTGCACCGACATCCCGATGGATGAAGTGACCGTTCTGACCGACGCAGCGCGAACGCACCCGCGCGAAGCCAAGAAGCGGCTCGCCCGTGAGGTCATCACGCTCTACCACGGGGCCGAGGCCGCCCAGGCCGCCGACGATGAGTTCGAGCGAGTCCACAAGCAGCACGAGGAGCCGGAAGACATGCCCGAGGTCGCTGTGCCGAATGGCATCTGCGATCCTGCGGGCCACGCCCGCATCTCCGCCCTGCTGGTCGCCGCCGGCCTCGCCCCCTCGTCGGGGGAGGCCAAGCGCCTCATCGCGCAGGGGGGCGTCAGCATAGACGGCGAGAAGGTCGCCGACCCCGCCGGGACGATCCTTGTCCGATCCGGGCAGGTCGTCAAGGTTGGCAGGAACCGCTTCGCGCGGCTCCTGGCTCCGGTCGGAGCCTAGTCCCGAGGGAAACCGCATGGCCGAAACACAAACGCAACCCAGTCCAACAGCACTCGCCTCTTCATCGCCACTCGCCGCCGGCGTGCCTTCCGTCCTGGTGGAAGACCCCACCGCGCACCCGCCGACCGACCCGGTTCTGTTCGAGTCGGAGATGAACCCGCACCTCGACGCCCTTTATCGGAATGCCCTGCGGCTGACCGGCAACCCCAACGACGCCGAAGATCTCCTCCAAGACACTTACCTGCGCGCCTACCGCTTTTTTTATCAGTACCAGCCGGGAACCAACGCAAAAGCGTGGCTGTTCCGAATAATGAACACGGTATTTCTGAACGACTACCGGCGAAAGTCCCGCCAAGGCGAGACGGTCTCCTATGACGGCCTGGAAGATTTTTATCTTTACAACCGCCTAACCGAAGACGGCGTCAGCGGCTTGGGCGGGGACCACCCGGAAACGGAGAACCCGGAAAAGGCGGTTCTGGAAAAGCTCGACATCGAAATGATTACGCGGGCAATCCAGGCACTACCGCCGGAGTTCCGCGACACAGTCGCGCTGGCGACGTTGGAAGAACTGTCGTATCAGGAAATCGCAGACACTTTGGAGATCCCCGTCGGCACCGTTCGTTCGCGCCTGTCGCGAGGGCGGAAGCTGTTACAGCGCGCCCTGTGGGATTACCTTAACGGAGAAGAGACTCGTGGATGAGCCGACAAACGACCTGGACGAATCTAAAAAGGGCACGGCCATGAGGCAGCGGGCGAAAGAAGCTCTAGACTGTATCCAGGCCGACTACTACTCGTGCGAGGAGGCCATCAAGCGGCTCGATGAGTATCTGGACCACGAGATGACAGACGGCGAGCGGGCCGTGGTGCTGAAGCACCTGGAAATCTGTCGCCCCTGCCTGCGGCGCTTCACCTTTGAGCAGACCCTCGTGGTCTCGCTGCGCCACAAGGTTACGCTCCTCTGCGCTCCGGCGGCCCTGCGTGAGAAGCTGCATGCCCTGCTTCATGCCGACGAGTTGGCGGCCCCCTTTCGGGCGCAAGCCGTCCGGCGACAAGCCGGGCGGCTTTTTTGCGTGTGGCCGCCGGGATGGGGCAACAGGTTTGAGGGGCAGGTAATCGCAGGCGCAAACACAGGGAAGA
>JANOOM010000018.1:0-10044 GCA_031421335.1 Armatimonadota bacterium | reverse complement strand
GCTGGACGGCGGGCAGGGAGATCTCGCCCAGGCCACAGCGCGGGCCGGACGAAAGCCAGCGGATATCATTGGCGACTTTCAGCAGAGAGGCAGCGACGGTGGATAACTGGTTCGCCAGCTCGACGGCGGCATCCTGGCTGCCCTGGGCCTCGAAGTGGTTTTCGGCTTCCACGAAGGGCAGGTCGAAGCGGGCGGCGAGTTTGGCGGCGACGGCAGCCCCAAAGCCTTCCGGCGAGTTGATGCCGGTGCCGACGGCCGTCCCGCCAATGGCAAGCTCCATCAATCTAGGCTTGACGCCTTCTAAGCGCGAGATACTGAGCTGCACCTGCCGCGCCCAGCCGGACGCCTCCTGTCCCAGGCGGATAGGTGTCGCGTCCATGAGGTGTGTCCGGCCGATCTTGACGATGTCATCCCACTCGCGCGCCTTGTCGGCGAGTGCTGTATGCAGAGCGCGCAGGGCGGGGAGGAGCCTGGTCTCTAATTCAGTCGCGGCGGCGATGTGGATGGCGGTCGGGACGACGTCGTTGGACGACTGGCTCTTGTTCACATGGTCGTTCGGGTGGACGGGCGATTTGGAGCCGATCACGCCGCCCATCAGCTCGATGGCACGGTTCGAGATCACCTCGTTTGTGTTCATGTTTGTGGACGTGCCCGAGCCAGTCTGGTAGACGTCCAGCACGAACTGGGCATCGAGGGCGCCCGCGATGACTTCATCGGCGGACTGGTAGATGCCCTCGGCGACGGCGGGGTCGAGCAGGCCCATCTCGACGTTCACCTCGGCGGCGGCGCGCTTGACCGCCCCCATCGCCTGGATGAACGAGCGAGGGAAGCGGACGCCGGAAACGGGGAAATTGGCGACGGCGCGGGCGGTCTGGGCGCCGTAGTAGGCGTCGTCGGGGACCTGGAACTCGCCCATGGAGTCCTTCTCAGTGCGTGTGTTAAGCATGTTAATTTTGGGTGTCGCTGGAGAGATGATAAGAAAGGACAGCCAGCTCCTGCAAGAAAGAGACGTTGCGGACGACGACTCGCGCCGGGACCCGCAGGATAATCGGGGCGAAGTTCAGGATCACGCGCACGCCCGCGACGATGGCGGCGTCGGCCACGGCCTGCGCCGCCGAAGCGGGGACGCAGATGATGGCGATGCGCGCGCCAACCTCGCCAGTGGTCTGCCGGAGACGGGCCTCGTCCTGGATGATCAGACCGCCCTGCGGCCTGCCCACTTTGGCCGGGTCACTGTCGAAGGCGGCGGCGATGTGGAAGCGGTGGTCGCTCAGGCCGGGGTAGCCGATCAGGGCACTGCCCAAATTGCCCGCGCCGATGACGATAATCGGCTGCATCTGGTCTATCTTCAGGATACGCGCAATGCGGGTCTGAAGCTCGATGACGTTGTACCCGACTCCAGGCTTGCCGAACTCACCAAAGTAGGAAAGGTCCTTGCGGAACTGGGCGGCGTTGATCCCTGTCTGCTTCTCCACATCGGTCGAGGAGATGGTTTCTACCTGCGTCGCTTCCAGATCAATCAGGTAGCGCAAGTATGTTGCGAGCCGTTCCAGGGTAGGAATCGGGACCTTCGGGCTGCTGTTCACGAGTAGGGTTCTCTTGCGATTGTGAAATCTATCACAGACATTATACAGATATTATACAGGAGCGGCGGCGCGGCGTCAAGCCCCGGCGGGTACTTGGGGCGACCACCATGGGTCCGTGAAGAGGGCCTGGACGTGGGCGTCGTCGGGGTCGGGCGCCCCCGCCGCGGGCAGGGCGGTCTGCGGGAGGTCCCCGACGAAGACCAGCGTGTCCCCGCCGCCCGTTGCGGGCGCCGCCAGGATGCGGAGGGTGAAGGCGGAAACGGAGGGGCTGGCGACGGCCCCGGCCTGGGCGGCGCGCAGGGCGGCGCGTGGGGCGGCGGCTCGGGTCAGGCCGCTCAAGGAGGGGAAGCTGAAGGTGATGACCATGCGGGCCGCGCGTGGGTCGAACTGAACATCATCAACAGTGACGCCCGACGCGCCCAGTCCGGCCGACCCGCGCAGGGTGTCCAGGACGGCCTGCTCAGCCGAGTCACGGGCCGCCCCGCCGTTCCCCGCCGACATGGGCAGGTCGGAGGCCGGGGCTGAGGGGACCACGATGGGGGCGGCGTGGACCTCCTGAGCCGGGCCAAGGCCCAGCGCGGAGAGGGCGGCACGACGATGGGCGGCGGTGAAGGCGAGGATGACGACGAGTGAGACCAGCACGGCAGCCAGCACGGCGCCCAGACGCAGCGCCTTTTCCGGGTCCCGGGTCAGCTTGTGCCAGAGTGCGGGGGTGGAAGCGGCAGGCACAGGGGCCTCGGCGGCAGATTGGGTGGCCCGGTGGTCCGGGCGGGGTGCGGCCTGTGTTTGGAGCAGGCGGTCGAGCTTCAAACGGTCGGCGGGGCTGTCGGGGTTGGCATCCAGCGCCATGCGATACCACTGGACGGCGTCGTCGAAGCGGCCCTGGTTCTCATAGATGTCGCCGAGCAGGCTCTGGGCGGAGGGACTATCCGGGGCGAGGCGCAGGGCGGCCATGCAGTTGTCCACCGACTCCTCCCAGTGGCCCCGCATCCGCAGCAGGTTCGCCTGGGCGAGCAGCGCATAGACCTCGCGCGGCAAGCCGGCCTCTTCCCGCGGCGGGGCGGGCGGCATGTTATCCTTCCAGAGTGTGTCCAGTTGATCCAAATCCGTTCTCGCCGCGCACGGTTGGCGGCAGGGCGCCGGGGGCTACTTCCTCCCAGTCGGCGCGCAGGACCGGGGCGACCACGAGCTGAGCGATGCGGTCCCCGCGCCCGATGCGGACCGGGGCACGGCCCAGGTTTATGAGAATAACGCCGACGACGTCCCGGTAGTCCGAGTCAATAGTCCCCGGCGAGTTCAGCAGGGTCAGCCCGTGTTTCAGGGCAAGGCCGCTGCGAGGGCGCACCTGCCCCTCACATCCTTCCGGCAGGGCCAAGCGGATGCCGGTCGGGACCAGGGCGCGCTCGCCCGGCGCCAGGTGCAGGTCTTCGGCGATGGCAGCGTGCAGGTCCAGGCCCGCCGACCCAGCTGTCGCGTAGCGCGGCAGCGGCAGATCCTCCGCCCCCGGTTCGCGCACGATCTGGATACGGATCGGCGTCACTGGTGCGCCCGACGCACCGGCAGCACCACGGTGAAAGTCGTCCCCTTGCCCATCTCGCTGTCGGTGCTCACTTTGCCCCCGTGCCCATCCTCGACGAGCGCTTTGACTAGGGCCAGGCCGATGCCCGTGCCGCCGATCTCGCGGTTGTCGCGGTTGTCCACCCGGTAGAACTTCTCGAATATCTTGTGCAGGTGCTCGCGCGAGATGCCCATGCCCTCGTCCGAAACGCGCAGCACGACCGAGGGCGGTGGGGCGCCGTGCGCGGGGTCCCCGAGGACACGCCCCACGACCCGCACGATCCCGCCCTGCGGCGAGTATTTGATGGCGTTGTTGACCAGGTTCGTCAGGATCTGGTCCATCTTGTCCAGGTCGGCCTCGATGGCGGGGAAGTCGGCGGGGAAGTCCATGACGAGAGAGTGGTTCTTGGCATAAGCGCGCTGGGCGGCGAGGACCTTCTCCGTCAAGGCGCTCACGTCCACCCACTGCCAGTTCATCTGCATCGCGCTGCCCTGCTCGATGCGGGAGATGTCAAGCAGGTCCTCGATCAGCCGGCGCAAGCGGTCGCACTCCGAGTCGATGATGCCGTAGAACTCGCGCCGCGTCGCCTCATCGTAGTAACCCTCTTCGTCGGTGAGCAGGGTGGAGATAAAGCCCTTGATGCTGGTGAGCGGCGTCCGCAGCTCATGCGAGACGGTAGAAATGAAGGCAGTCTTCATCTGCTCGACGCCCCGGATCTCGGTGATATCGTTGAAGATCGCCACGATACCCGCCGGCTCGCCGTCGTCGTCGCGCACCGTCGCGCACTGCACCTGATAGATGCGCTCCTGGAACTGGTCTTCCGGAGCAGCATCTGAGATGGGGAAGGCGACCTCGTCGGCGACCTCGGCATGACCGGCGGAAAGGGCGCGGGCGAGGATCGCCCGGACCCGTGTGTCCGTGATGGCCCTGTCATAAGGCACATCAATCAGCGGCAGGTAGGGCGCGATGCCCAAAATCGTGCGCGCCGACGGGTTGATCTGGAGGAGGCGGCCGTTATTTCCCACCATCAGCAGGCCTGCGTAGAGGCTGTCAATGGTGTGCAGAAGCTCCTGCTTTTCCTGTACGACCTCGCGGTACATCTGAGCCGAGGCGATGACGGCCGCCCCCTGCTTGGCGAGCTGTTCCAGCAGGCGGACGTCCTCATCGGCGAAGACGCCCCCGTATTTCTTGTTGAAGACGTGCAGGACACCGACCGTGGTCCGGTCCACGACGCGGTTGTCGTCGTCGCGCTTTTCCACGATCAACGGGACAGAAACGGCGTTGCGAATGCCGAACTGGGCCAGACCCTCAGCGGCGGCGCGCGGGTCCAGCACGGCGTCATAGGTGATCAGGGAGGAGTTCGCGCGGAAGACCTCGTTCGAGACGCCCTCTTCGGCCACGCGCCGCTCCATCGCGGCCAGGTCGCCGCGGGAAAGCCCCACGGCGGGCTGCGTCGCGTACAGGGTGGCGGCGCTGGTGTCGTGGAGCATGAACACGCATTTTTCGGCCTGGAGGATCTTGCCGATCTTGTCCACCAGCCGCTTCAAGATGTTTTCGAATTCGCCGGGCGCGGGCAGGGGTAGGGCGGAGAGCGGCAGGGGGGCGAGGCCCCCGCCGAGGGCGGCAGCCGCCGTTTGGGTCTGCTGGATGCGCTGTTCCAGGTCCAGGTTCGCCTTCTCCAGCCGTTCGATGTACAGCCGGCGGTCCTCATAGACCGAAGGCAGCGAGTCATTGCCGCCGTCATCAGCGGACAGGGGTTGCGTGTTCTGCGACATCGTGGGCGGCGTACCTCAAGGTATTATAGCACACCGCTCCGAAGCACGTCAATCAGGGCATCAGGAGCCGCCCGCAGTTCTCGCAAGTCTGCATCTGCGTCCCCTCTTTGACGGTCTTAATCAGGGTGGAAGACAGGGTCATGCGGCACGCGCCGCAGGAGTTACCCTCGATCCGGGCGATGCCGAGGCCGCCCGGCTTGGCCCGCAGGGCGTCGTACCGCTTCAGAGCCGCCTGGTCTTCGACGGCAGGCTCCGCCGCCGAGCGCTGCCGGGCCAGGTCAATCAGTTCCAGTGTGAGCGCCTCGTAGCGGGACCGGAACGCGGCGACGACCTCGGCGTGGTGCCCGTCCCCTTGTTTCGCCTGCTCGTCGGCCACGGTCAGGGCCGCCAGCGCTTCTTCGGTGCTCTCCATCAGCTCCAGAACGCGCCCGTCGAAGTCCGACTGCTGCCGGCCCAGGGCCTCGATCTCCTTCTCGATGTTGCCCAGCTCCTTCACGTTCGTCACGGTGCCCTGGTAGAGCTTGTGCTGATAGTTCTTGCGCTTGGTCTCGACGGCCGACGACTTCAGCTCGGTGTCCTTCAGGTCGCCCGCGAGCTTCTGCCACTCGGTCCGCCGCTGCCGCGCCTCGGCGTGGGCCGCCTCAGCGGCGGTGGCGGCAGCCGTGCCGTTGTCAAGGGCGGCCTGCGCCCGCTTGGCCCTCAAGATCTGTGTGTCAACGAGCTGCAAGGCGTACAGCGCGTTCAACGTTTCGGGAACGGTTGGCATGGAACGGGACTCCTAGGCGGGTGCGAGAATAAGCCGATTCTAGCAGAAACAGGCGGCCCTGTCAAATCAGGTACAATAAAAGCATGGCGAAAGCGCAAACACGATTTGTCTGCCGGCAGTGCGGCCACGAAAGCCCGAAGTGGCTGGGCAAGTGCCCCGCCTGCGACGAGTGGGGGACGCTGGAAGAGACTGTCACGGCGGCGACGCCGAAGTCAATCAGCGCCCGCGCCGTCCCGACTGCGTTCGTGGGGCGGAGCAAGCCGCAGCGCCTCAGCGACGTCCCCTCCCCCTCCGAGGAAGGCCGCATTTTGAGCGGCATGAGTGAGTTCGACCGCGTGCTCGGCGGCGGCATCGTGCGCGGGGCGCTGACGCTGATCGGCGGCGATCCTGGCATCGGCAAATCTACCCTGCTGACCCAGGTGGCGGGCCAGATCGCCATGCGCGGCGGCAAGTCGCTCTACGTTTCCGGGGAAGAGTCGGCGACGCAGATCAAGCTGCGGGCGGAGAGGCTGGGCATCACCGGCGGCGACCTGCTGCTGCACAACGAAACGGACGTGACGCAGATCGCGGCGACGATCCAGGCGGAGCGGCCCTTATTCGTCATCATTGACAGCATCCAGACGATGCAGCACCCCGAGATCGAGTCCTCAGCAGGCAGCGTCTCGCAGGTGCGCGCCGCCACCGCCCAGCTCGCGCAGGTCGCCAAGGGGGAGGGCATCCCGATCTTCCTGGTCGGCCACGTCACCAAAGATGGGGCGCTGGCCGGGCCGCGCGTTTTGGAACACATGGTGGACACCGTCCTGACTTTCGAGGGAGACCGGCACTACACTTACCGCATCCTGCGGGCCGTAAAGAACCGGTTCGGCTCGACGGACGAGCTGGGACTGTTCGAGATGCACGAGGAGGGCCTGGTCGAAGTCCCCAACCCCTCCGAGATGCTGCTGGCGGAGCGGACGCAGAACAGTGCCGGGTCAGCCGTGCTGGCGACAGTGGAAGGGACGAGGCCGCTCTTGATCGAGGTGCAGGCGCTGGTCGCGCCTTCTTATCTGTCCAACCCGCGCCGGACGGTGGCGGGCGTGGACACCAACCGCGTCAACCTGATATTGGCGGTCCTGGAGAAACGGGTCGGGATCAGTCTGGCGAACCAGGACGTGTTTGTCAACCTCGCCGGAGGCGTGCGCGTGGACGAGCCGGCCGCCGACCTCGCCGTCGCGGTCGCCACCGCCTCGAACTTCCAGGAGCGGCCCGTGGATGCGACCACCGTCTTCGCCGGCGAGGTCGGGCTGGGCGGCGAGGTGCGGGCGGTCGGTCACATGGACCTGCGTCTGCGGGAGGCCGCGCGTATGGGCTTCAAGCAGGCCATCATCTGCTCGCGCAACGCGGCCGGCCTGCGCCGGACGGCGGATCTGAAGGTGATCGGCGTTGACACCGTCCGCCAGGCGCTGGAAGCCGCTCTCGGCCGCCAATGACTCGTTTCTGGCTGTTCCTCTGCCTGCTGTTAACCGCATCCCCCACCCTTGCACAGAAGCCGCCCCTCGTGGTCGTCCTGCTGCCGGGGACAAGCCTGCGAGGCTGGCAAGCCGCCGAAGCGCCGAACCTGCGCCGACTGATGGCATCGGGGGCACTGGCCGTTATGAACACGCGGACGGCCCGGCTGCCCAACGACCATACCCGCGAGACGCCGGAAAGTGCCGCCCTGACACTGGGCGCGGGGGCGCGGGCGGCAGGCGGGCCGGAGGCGACGGATTTTTCGGCAGCGGCAGGCGAAGCGATCAACCCTCATTGGGCAGCGGTGGAGCAAGGCAACGCCCGCCTCGGCTACCGCCTGAGGATTGGTGCCCTGGCGGATGCCTTGGCTGCTAAGGGCATCGCGCTTTCTGCCGGGGGCGGTCACTTCTCAGATTGTTTGGCGGCGACAAGTGCCGGGACGGTCAGCCGCGCCGGCGCCCTGACGGCGGACATTGGGCAGTGCCTCGTCTGGGATGCCGGTTCGGATGTCCCCGCCGCCGATGGCCTGATCGGCAGCGCCGCCACCCTTGTCACCCGCCGCCATGGCCGCCTCCTGGTCCTGTCCCCATTTGCTGGGGATGATGACTATGCACGGGGGGAGCGCCTGACGCCGGTTCTGGAATGGGGCGAGGGCGTCCCGGCGGGGCTGCTGCGCTCGCCGTCCACACGCCGGGTGGGGCTTGTCGTCAACACCGACTTCGCGCCGACGGTCGGCGCGTTTTACGGCGTCCGGCGGGAAGACTTCGCGGTGCGCCCTTTTGGCGCAGTCTGGAGCGCGACCGCCGCGCCGGACGCGGGGCGGCAGGTCCGGGCACTGGAAGAGCAGGCGGTGCGACAAGCGCGCGGCATGAGAGTCCTGCCCTATTTAGCGGTCGCGCTGGCCGTCTGGATGGTCGTCGGAACAGCGCTCGTCTTCCTGAAACGGTCGTCCCCGTTCTGGCCGATCGTCCCGGCGGTTCTTCTCGTCGCGCTGGCGTTCAGCGCGACTCCCCCGGCGCTCGCGGCCTGGTTCGGGACACTTCTGGCAGCGGCTCTGGTGCTGACTAGGAGAATCGGGGCACGTCGGGCAGCCGTTGTCTTGCTCGCCATCCTGGCAGCGGCGCTGGTCGGGGACATGCTGACGGGGAGCCGGCTGATGCAGCGCGGCCTTCTCGGCTACTCGGCCATTGAAGGCGCGCGTTATTACGGCATCGGCAACGAGGCGATGGGTACACTCATCGGGGTGCTACTCGTCGTCTCGGCCCGCTTCTGGCAGCCGCTTGGGCGGGCGCGCTGGCTGCTGCTGGTTTTGCTGGGATGCGTAGTCCTGCTACTCGGCTCGGCGGGCGCGAAGGCCGGAGGCCTGCTCGTCTCGGCAGCGGCTTTCGGGACGCTGGGCTTTGGCCTGCTCGGGAAACGTTGGTCCACGCGGGCGGCCCTGCTGCTGGGCATGGGTGCCGTCGCGGTCCTGGCGCTCGCCGCTGTCTACGACGCCTCCGGCTTGCCGGGGGCGCACTCGCACATGGGCGAGGCGGTGCGGCGGATCGAGGCCGGCGGCTGGTCCGAGGCTTGGGACATCGTGGCGCGGAAGCTGGCGGTGGAGGGCCATCTCGCCTTCCATAGTGCCTGGGCCTGTCCGCTCTGGGGAGGACTGGCCTGTTTGTGGCTGGTCTGGCGACAAGCGGGGATGGTGACGACGGAGGGCCGGGCACTGCGCGTCGCGGGGTCGGTCGGTATCGCCTCCTGCGTGGCCTTCAACGATGCCGGCGTCATCGCCGGCGCGCTGTGTCTGGTCCCATTATGGTGTGACGGTGCCGCTGGACTCACAAAGGAAAAGCCCCCGCGACCGCTTTTGCGGTCGCAGGGGCCAGGGTCGTAGACAGCGACTACTGAGCGGGTGCCGGGACAGCAGGCGCCATGGCCGGCGGGGTCGCCGTCGTGTCGGCCCCAGCGGCGGGGGCGGCCGCGTCCATCAGCGGTATCAGCACCCGGTCAATGATGTGGATGATACCGTTGCTGGCCTTGATGTCTGCCTTGATGACGGTGGCATCATTGATCTTCAGGCGGCCCTTGCGGCCCTTGGTGACCTGGAGCGTCCCGCCCTGAACGGTGGGAGGCGAGGTCGGACTGGTCATGTTCATGGCATCGGAGGCCATGATGCTGGCGGGGATGACGTGGTAGGTCAGGATCGTCTTCAGCTTCACGGGATCGGCCAGCAGGGCATCGAGCTGACCGGCGGGCAGCCGGGAGAAGGCCTTGTCATCCGGGGCGAACACGGTGAACGGGCCGGCGCCCTTCAGAGTCTCGACCAAGCCGGCAGTTTGCAGAGCCTTGACCAGCGTAGTCAGGTTCTTGGCGGCTATCGCCGTGTCCACGATGTCCATGGTCGCCATGGCCGGGGCCGTGCTGCTGTCAGCAGGGGCCGGCATGGGGGCGGGTGCGGAGGCCATCGGCATGGAGCTGTCCATACCGCCGCCCATCATGCCGCTGCTGGAACCATTCTTCATGTTCAGCGATTCATAGACGGAGTTGTAGTCAGCGATCTGCTGCTTCTCCTTGTCGACGTCGTAGACGTCGGCGAGCTTGAGGTTGTACTCACCTGCCAGCGAGGGGAATGTCTGGCCGCGCTCGACCGCGCGGGCGACCTCGTTGAACGGCACGTAGCTCTCTTGAGCGATCTTGGCGACCGTCGCGATCTGGCTGTCGGACAGGCCGCGGGCCTTCGCCTGCTGCAAGTCCACATAGTCATAGTTCGGGTTGTTCAGAAGCGAATAGTCCATCGTGCCGCTGGACATGGAGCCTGATGCCATGCTGCCGGAGGTCATGGAGCCAGTGGAAGGGGCCATCGGGGCCGCGGCGCCGGGGCCCGCG
>JANOOM010000017.1:0-10085 GCA_031421335.1 Armatimonadota bacterium | reverse complement strand
GCCGCGCCCGCCAGGTGAGGTCGTCATTGAGCGTCTTCTGCGTGAACTTGTCCAGGCGCTTCTTGAAGAGCCATGTCACAAATCCCCCACCCACGATGGGCAGGAACATCGCGATAGGATGGACGAACGAGTAAAGCGGGCTTGTGCGCGGCACGGCGAAAAGGGCCGCGAACAGGAGAGGCATGCCGATAAGATGCGGCACCATGCTGTACTGCGCGACGCGCTTGCGAACGGCCTTTTCTTCGTCAGACATGGGGATGGCGCTCACGGGGCCGGCGGTGACTGCCCCGAAGCGGCGGATTTCCAGTTTGCGGGCCAGAATTAGGAACAGAGGCAGGATAAGCGCGCTCCCCACGATGAACGGAACCAACACGGTCGTCGTGCTGCTGCCGAGCCAGAGGTCGGCCAGGGCCGCTGGAACCGCCGTCCGCAGCAGCAGGAACTGCGTCCCGCCGAGCTGGGCGAGGAACGCGCCGATAAAGGCGAACCTGCTGATGCGGCGGAACAAGAGGCGCCGCGCCATGTCGTCGCGCTGCCCCCGGCTACTGACGACCCCGGCCAGTCCCAGCCCCAGGAGGCAGACGAGCGAGGGAAGCAGAAAGTAAGTGAGGAGGTAGACCGGGGTGCGCCAAGTCGTCTGGGCTGTGACCGTGATGCTGCCCCGAGTCCCGAGGCGTTGCGCGTCGTACCAGCGGAAAGTGCGCGTGCCGTAATTAGATCGCGGCAGGGAGACCGCCTGCCCGTGACCGGCGATACGCAGCAGCAGATGTGGCGTCAGCCCGGCCCGCCGCAGTCCGACCATCAAAGGCGCGATGGGAACCGCGTTCGATCCGCGCATGGCCCCGAAGCGCCGATGCTGTTCAGAGACCTGGGCGGCGGAATAGCTGTCCGCAGACCACCTCACCGTCTTCCCCGCCAGCGGCGTCCCCGTGATCGCCAAAGATAGGGCCTGGGCGACCAGGGGCGGCGAGACTTCCGGGTTCGCCAGCACCTCAACTTCGGTGTAGGCGGCCCCGGCCGTGACCAGCAGGTACACGTCCTTGGGCGTCTTCAGGAACGGCGGCAGGTCCGTGTCCGAGCCGGGAATCATCTCCACGACATGCCGGAGCCGGCTGCCGACGATGGATTCCCGCGCTGGGCGTGTCCCCTGCGCCCGCGCGGGCGCTGTCCACGACGACACTAGGGTCAGAGCGAGCAGTAACCAAAGGGCCAGGGCGGTTCCGCTCCTCCGTCTTGTTCCGCAGGACATCATGGTTTTTCCCTTCACCAACGCGCTTCCGTCCAGCTTATTCGTGCTGGCTGGCCCTAGTTCCTCCTCATACATATGAAAAGGCAGATGCTGAGTGTGGGCGACTGAAGTCGCGCCAACAAAACCACAAAACCTGTCTCCGCAGGTTCGGAATCCGAGTCCACGTAGGTGAGGGTTTTAGTGGGGTGACTTTGTGAACTTGTTGCAGCGGTTTCAACCGCCCAGAAAGAGGCCCCAGAACAGCAAAAGGGGAGGCAAGCGCCGCCTGCCTCCCCAAGCAAGTCCTGCCTGCGTCACGCCCGCTCATCCTGCTGGCTCTCCAGCGCCGACTCGGCCCGCCGCGACGAGATCGGGCGGTCGGGGGTCCGGTCCAGCGTCCGCATCGCGGTGTAGACGACGGATGCGATGGCCGCGCCAATCAGGGGAGCGAGGATAAATAGCCAGAGTTGGGCCAGCGCCCAGCCGCCGACGAAGACAGCCTGGCTGATGCTCCGGGCCGGATTCACCGACGTATTCGTCACGGGGATGCCGACGAGGTGGATCAGCACCAGCACCAGGCCGATGGGGATGCCCGCGAAGCCGACCGGGGCCTTGATGTCGGTCGAACCCAGCACGGTCAGCACCAGGAAAAAGGTCAGGACGACTTCGACGAGGAAGGCCGAGACGAGGCTGTAGCCGCCCGGCGAGTGGCCGCCGTGTAAGGGGTCTCCGTAGCCGTTAGCCGCGAAGCCCGACGTCAGCGGGTCGTAGCCGTTCGGGCCGCCCTTGACGATCACCATCAGGATACCCGCCGCCAGGATGGCCCCGAGTATCTGCGCCGCCACATAGGGGCCGACGTCGCGGGCGGGCAGCTTCTTACTCAGAAACAAGCCCAGCGTGACGGCTGGGTTGATGTGGCACCCCGAGATTGGTCCGATGGCATAGGCCATTGCCAGAAGAGACAGCCCGAAGGCGAGGGAAACGCCCAGAAACCCGATCTTCTCCCCCGCGAGGACAGCGCTGCCACAGCCGCCGAAGACAAGCACAAACGTCCCCACCAATTCCGCCGCGTACTTTTTCACTCTGATCTCCTTTTTCCGCGCGTTTAATGTGGCTTAAAAACTCCCCCATGCTATCACATTTGCTTGCTTCTGTCAAGCGGGCGTGGCCGGCGGCTTGACAACTCGGCCCTCTTGGTTTATCATGGGTGGACATGGGAAGCTTAAACGGGCTGCCCGCCGTCGCCCAGGCCCCCCCGCAGAACATGAACGCCGCGTGGATGGCCCTGCGCGTGGATGGCCCGGAGCCGCCCGCCAGCGGCGGCTCCCTGTTCGATAGCGGCAAAGCGAAGTCTCTGGCGCACTCCCCGTTCACCTTCTTCGCCGTGCCCTACGCGCCCGGCACGCTGAAGGCCGCCGGCCACCTGGGCGGCAGGGCCACTGCGACGGACACGGTCTTCGTCCGGGCCTTCGTGGACGCCGTCAAGGCCACGGTGGGCAACGACTGCTGGGTCGGCCTGGACCTCGGCGGCCCCAAGACGATCACCAAGACTTGCGTTTCCCCGCGCCGTGCCTGGACCCGGCGGATGACCGGCGGCCGGTTCCAGGGGAGCGACGCCTCTGATTTTCATCGAGGGCTGCGGGCAGGCCGCCATCTCGCTCGGCCCCGAGTATTACTGGAACGAGGCCGACTACGTCCAGAACGTCACCATCGAGGGGAACACCCTGCGCGAGAACGGCAAAGCGGCCTACGGCGGCGGGGCCGTCCTGGTCCACGGCGACGGGGCGATGGGCAACAAGAACATCGTCATCAAGGGCAACCACTTCTTTTCCGACTATTTGGGCGACATTGATGTGAGCTGGGCGGACGGCGTCACAGTGAGCGGCAACACGTTCAGCCCGCCGGCGGGCGCGAAGTTGTCCACGCCGGTCTCCGTCCGGGACTCGCGGAACGTCCGCATCGGGTCGAACATCCTGCGACAAGTGCAGGATTTTGGGGCGGCCAGAAGGAATAAGCGGCCATGAGCATCAGACCTCTTCTCGCCTTATCCCTTCTCCTCCTGCCGGTCCTGGCCGGGCCGTCGCCGGCCCAGGACCTGGGGCGCGTGTCCCCGGCGACCGTGCCGCTGCCGCTGCCGACGGCGGCCCCGATGCCGCCCGACCGACTGCGGGCGCAAAACCCGTGGAACCTGGCGATGACCGGGCCGTGGCGCTTCAAGCTGACGCACGGCAGTATCGTCGCGGGCGCGTTCGTCCCCGGTGCGCTGGTCGTGGACGTGGCCGAAGCTTCGAGCAGCCAGGCCGAACACCCGCCGGGAGACGCCTTCGACGGCAGTGCCCTCACGCGCTGGTGCGCCGACGGTCCCTCGCTGCCGCAGTCGCTCCAGGTGGACCTGGGGCGGATGCGCCGCGTCGCGGAGGTGTCGCTCGTCTGGGAGCAGCCCCTCAAATACCAGTTCCGGATCGAGGGCAGCGCGGACGGCAAGCAGTGGAAAACACTGGCCGACGAGACCGCCGCGACGGGCCTCGGCGACGGGCCCATCGCGCTGCCGCCGGCCGACGTCCGCTTCCTGCGCGTCACCGTGACCGGCACCCCGGGCGGGTGGGCTTCTCTGCGGGAGTTCCAGATCCAGGTCGAGGAGAACGGGCAGACGGTCGCCTGGCGGCCTCCGGCCTCCGCCCCCCAGCCGCTGCAAACGCGCCCCGACTTCTTTGCCCAGGCCGCCTACTCGGACAAGACCTGGGACACGGTCTCCGTCCCCTCCAACTGGGAGATGGCGGGCTATTCGATCCCCACCTACGACGCGGTGGACAACACCGTCGGCCTGTACCGGCGGACCGTCTCCGTGCCGGCCGCGTGGGCGGGCAAGCGGGTCTTCTGGCACTTCGACGGCGCCCTGGATGGGGCCGAAGTGTTCGTCAATGGCCGAAAAGCGGGCTACCACGAGAGCGGCTACACGGCCTTCGACGTGGATCTGACCGGGCTGGTCCATCCAGGCCGGGCTAACCTGTTCGCCGTGCGCGTCTCCAAAACGACGCCGTCCGACGACTGCGAGACCGGCGACTTTCAGGCGATGGGCGGCATCTATCGCGACACGTCCCTCCTCGCCGTACCGCAAACTTACATCCATGACATCACCATCCGAACGCCGCTGGCCGCGAACTACCGCGACGCCACGCTGGCCGCCTCGGTGCAGGTCATGGGGACACCGGGCGGGGCCGTCTTGGTCACCGGCAGCCTCGTCGGCGCGGACGGCAAGGCGACTCCGGTCCGCCTGGCCGGGGCGGGCGTCATCGGTGCGGGCGGCACGGCGACCGTCGCCCTGAGCGCGCCGGTCAAGGCGCCGAGGCTGTGGTCGGCAGAGAAGCCGAACCTCTACTACCTCGTCCTGCAACTGGCCGGCGGCGGGAAGCCCGCCGAGCGCGTCGAGGAGCGCTTCGGGTTCAAGCAGGTCGAGGTCAAGAACAACGTCGTCCTGTGGAACGGGCGGGCCATCAAATGCACCGGCGTCTGCCGGCACGACTTCTGGGCCGACAAGGGCTTCGCGCTGACCGAGGCCGACTGGGTCAAAGACCTCTCCATGATGAAGGACGCCAACATCAACGCGGTCCGGACCAGCCACTACAACCACGCCCAGCGGTTTCTGGAGCTGTGCGACGAGAAGGGCATGTACGTCCTGGACGAGGTGCCTTACTGCTGGATCAATGACCAGGTGAAGGACCCCAAGTACGCCCCCTACCTGCTCCAGCGCGGGCAGGAGACGGTGGCGCGGGACAAGAACCGGGCCTGCGTCCTGGCCTGGAGCCTCGGCAACGAGAATCCCAATGGAATTGCTTCACAGATGGTCATGGACCTGGTCCGTAAGACCGACCCCACCCGCCCCGCTTTCGTCTCCGGGCAGGACCCAAGCAGCATCAAGGGCCAGCTCTGGAAGGACGACCACTATCCCAGCCCGGACTCGATAGACCGCTACGCCAGCGACACGAGATGGGGCACGAACCTCACGGAGCACCCGCACACGTTTTACGAGAAGGAAGTCCAGGATTACGACCCCGGCGCGTCCGATCTCTGGTCCGAGCCGCTGATTCGGACTTGGGACAAGCTGTGGGCGGCCCCGAACATCCTAGGCTCGTTCATCTGGGAGTGGCAGAGCCAGGGCGTCGCCGACAAGAACCCGAACCGGACGCGCGACTTCTATTACGGCCCGGACCATCTGCGCCAGGAGAACAACAAGGGTATCGTGAGCGCCTACCGCGTCCCCAAGCCAGAGTGGTGGATCGTCAAGATGGTCTACAGCCCGGTCGGCATCGCCGCCCGGACGGTCGGCGCGGACGGCGCGGTCGCCCTCGTCAACCGCTACTCGTTCACGGACTTGAACGAGCTTCCCTGCCGCTGGACCGCCTATGTTGGCGCGCGGGCATTGCAGAGCGGCATCAAGCGCGTCGCCTGCCCGCCGGGGCAGTCCATCAGCGCCGTGTTCCCGATGCCCGCCGGCACGACCCGCCTGCATCTGGAATTCGACCACGCTGCCGGCGGCATGGTGACAGTGGCGGACCTCGCCGCTCCTAACGCCTCGGCGCCCGCGCCGCCTGCCGCTCTGGCATCGGGCGGGGCGCTGTCGGTCCACAATGGGGTGGACACTTTCGGGGTGAGCAATGCCGCCCAGGAGGTCGTCTTTGACAAGCACTCTGGCACCCTTCGGTCGTGGCGGGTCGGCGGGCGCGAGACGCTCCTCGGCGGCCCCGTCGTCAACCTAGGCGAAGCCAAGGCCGGCGGCGAACGGGGCTTCTACCAGGCTGCTCAGCCGCCCGTGACGGACAATGCCCTTCTCTCAGCCCAACTCCAAGCGGACGGCGGCGTGCGTGTCCTGGTCACCAGCCAGGTGCTGGCAAAAGACGGCGGGGCGGAACTCGGTAGGCTCTCCTGCACCTATGATATCAAGCCCGCCGCCGAGATCGGCGTGTCGTGGAGCCTGGACTGGACCGCGCCGGACACGGACCTTTGGGAAGCCGGGCTGAAACTCACCGCCCCTGCCCCCGACACGCAGATGAGGTGGTCCCGCGACTCGTTCTTCACCGCCTACCCGGTCGGCCATGTGGGGGAACCCATTGGGACGTGTCAGGCGGGCGACACGCTGTTCCGCAGCTCCAAGCGCGGCCTGCACTGGATGACGCTCACCGACACCGCCGGGGCCGGCCTGGCACTTCTGGCCGCCGACGCGCCGCTCGTGGCGCGCGCCGACCGCGGCGCGCTGGGCACGACGCTGTTCGCCAGCCGGGAAGTGGCCGGCCCGCGCGGCCTCAGCGGATCCTGGGTGGCCGACCACGCCATCCGCGCCGCTCGGGGCAAGCCGCTCTCGGGCGCCTTTCTCCTGCGGGCCGTGGAGCGGTAAAAGGCCCGCTAAAGGAGCAAAGCCGCTCCGCGGCTGAAGATCGGATCGTGTAGGGGCGGGGCTTGTCCCCGCCCTTCTTCTTTGTCCCCGCCCTCTTCTCCTCCCGACTTGCCCCTCTCAACTGTCCCGCAAAAATAAATGCTAGAAAATTAGCATTACCATTGACAACCTGCCCCAAAAATGCTAATATTTTAGCATGGTTACTTCTTCCACATTGAGCCGCCGCGAACGGCAGATCATGGACATCATCTACCAGCAGGAGCGGGCGACAGCCGCCGACGTGCTGGCCGCCCTGCCCGACCCCCCTTCCTACTCGTCCGTGCGCGCTCTGCTGGGCGTGCTGGAGACCAAGGGGCATCTGCGGCACGTCAAGGACGGCGCGCGCTACGTTTATCTGCCGGTGCGGTCCCGGCGCGGGGCGGCCAAGTCCGCCTTGCGGCAGGTGATGCAGACCTTCTTCGCCGGCTCGGTAGAGCAGACGGTCGCCACACTGCTATCGGTCTCGGACGCGCCGCTGTCGGAGGACGAGTGGGAGCGGCTGTCGGCGGTCATTGACAAGGCGAAGGGAGAGAGCCAGAAATGAGCGCAGAGAACTCGGATTTGGTGTGGCTGCCGGCATTGGGCGGCCTGGCCGTCAAGAGTCTGCTGGTGTTCCTGATCGCGGGCGCGGCCCTGCTTGCCCTGCGCCGGGCGTCCGCCTCGGCGCGGCACCTAGTCTGCCTGCTGACCCTGGCCGGCCTGCTGGCCCTGCCCCTGCTGTCGGCAGTTTTGCCGGGGTGGCGGCTGGCGGTGCTGGCGGAACCCACCCCGCGACAAGTCGCCGCCCCTCCCGAAACGGGTGGGGGAGGAGTTCTGGTGGGAGGCAAGGTGGGGGTGGCCGCAGTCTCTGCCCCTCTCCGTTTCGGGGAGGGTGGCGAGGAACGAGCCGGGAGGGGTTCCCTTCCGCTTCCCCCAGGGCCGGGGTCCGCGCCGCGCCCTTTCCCCTGGCTCCCTCTCCTTGTCTCCCTCTGGCTCACCGGTGCCCTGCTGTCGCTCCTGCGGCCTGGGTTCGGCCTATGGGGCATCGCGCGGCTCTTCCAGGCCAGCGAACCCGTCTCGGACGCCCCGACACTGGCCCTCGCCGCCGGATGCGCCGCCGCCCTGGGGCTGGCCCGGACGCCTGCTTTGCGTCAGGCGGGCGCCCCCGTCCCGATGACCTGGGGCTGGCGCCGCCCCGTCGTCCTGCTGCCGGACGAGGCGCGCGGCTGGACGGAGGGCCGCCTGCGAGCCGTCCTGCTGCACGAGCTGGCCCACGTCCGGCGGCGCGACTGGCTCTCGCACCGGATGGCCGACGCCGTGTGCGCCCTCTACTGGTTCCACCCTCTCGTCTGGCTGAAAGGGATGCCCTGTGCCACAAGAGCGCCCGTGATAGCCGCATAGGCCGCGTAGTAAGAACGGCTGATGCTGCTCCGGTAGCACTCTGCTTTCAGCAAGCGCTGGGCCGCTTTGCGTCTGTCCCGACTGATCGCCCGTCACCGGGCTGACTCTTCTTCCCGTGTAGCCATTTGAGCGTCCTCCTTGAACACCCCCATTGTATTACATCGGCGCCCGGTTTGTCTCCAGCATCGGCAGCGTGGCGGCGAAGTAGCAGGCGGATAAGTGCCCTGGCGCCCCGCCCGCGAATGGGGCCAGGGGCGGCTCTGTCTGGGCGCAGATCTCCTGGGCGAAGGGGCAGCGGGTGCGGAAGCGGCAGCCGGAAGGGATGTCGATGGGGGAGGGGACGTCGCCTTCCACTTTCTGGGACAGGGCGCGGGTACCGTCAATGCTCGGCACAGCGGTCAGCAGGGCGCGCGTGTAGGGGTGGCGCGGGTCGTCGTAGAGCGCGTCGGCGGGGGCGGTCTCGACGATCTTGCCCAAATACATGACGGCGACCCGGTGGCTGATCTGGCGGATGGCCCCGAGGTCGTGCGCGACGAACAGCAGGGCGACGTTGGTCTCGGCCTGCACCTGCCGGAACAGGTTCAGGATCTGGGCGCGGATGGAGACGTCGAGCGCGGACACGGGCTCGTCGGCGACGATCAGCTTGGGCCGCAGGGACAGGGCGCGGGCGATGCCGATGCGCTGGCGCTGGCCGCCCGAGAACTCGTGCGGGAACCGGGCGGCGGCCGTCCGGGGCAGGCCGACCCGGTCCAGCAGCCGCGCCACCTCGGCGCGGACCTCGCCGGCCGGGACGATCTTGTGTACCCGCAGCGGCTCTTCCAAAATGGCTTCGACGCTCATGCGCGGGTTGAGCGAGGCGAAGGGGTCCTGAAAGACGATCTGCATATCACGCCGCGCCCGCCGCAGGGGTTCGGGGCGCAGGGCCAAAAAGTCCCCGCCCTCGAACGTGACGCTCCCGCTGGTCGGCTCGATCAGGCGCAGGAGGCAGCGGCCCAGGGTGGACTTGCCGCAGCCCGACTCGCCGACCAGGCCCAGCGTCTCGCCAGCTTCAATCGTCAGGTCAACGCCATCCACGGCCCGCACCAGGTCGGTGACGCGCGTGAAGGGGCCGGTGGAGCGACTGATGGGGAACCGTTTGGTCAGGTCTTGGACTTCGAGGAGGGGCATGATTGGCTTATTGTACCCGACGGGGCGCGTTCCCGGCTCTCTTCAGGCGCGCGGCTTCCTCGGCCAGAAGCACGGCGGGGCGGCGCGCACGAAGCGGCGCTTGGCGCCCAGACTCGCGCCGCGTCCCGCCCTGCATGGCCTCTTCCAGCGCTCCTAGCCGTTCCAGTTCGAGCGCGTAGCAGGCGCCGAGGCGGCCGATGTCCCGGCGCCCGCGCTCCTGACTGAGCGCCTCGAGCTGCCCTTCCAGGCTCGCTAGTTCTGAGAACTCTGGGGCGACCCAGCGGTCCTGCTCGAACAGGTAGATGTGGTGTCGCTTGGCCCGCTGCACGGTGTCACGGTCCTCGTCGAGCCGCCCCTGCTGCGCCCGGAGGAAGCTGGAAAGGCAGGCATGCCGCGCCGCCATGCCGCCGACGGCCTGCCGCACTGCCGGGTCAAGCTCGAAAGCCGAGGTACACGCGGTAAGGTCCGGTAGTCCCCCCGTGCCATGCCCCGCGACCATGTACGTCGTGCCCATGAAAGACACCAGATCGCCGACGACGGCCCCGTGGAAAGCGTGAGCGAAGGGGGCGTCTTCGTAGACGGTCAGGACAGGCCGGTCCTGAACGGTAAGTGCGTCGCCGCCCCGGCCGTCCACGATGGCAAAGACTTCCAGGCCATTTGCCGAGAACAAGGCTAGAAATGCGCGCAGGGTGGGCGGCGGGCTGGGTTGGCAGCGATGCGTCAGTTCATCCTGAACTTGTTGGCTAAAACTTCCTGTCATAGCGATTTCCTCCTAGAATGCATGAGCGGGCGGTTGAAACCGCGCCAACAAGATCATAAAGTCCGCCTTCGCGGACTTAGATTCTGAACCTGCGGAGGCAGGTTTTGTGCTTTTGTTGG
>JANOOM010000016.1:0-12279 GCA_031421335.1 Armatimonadota bacterium | reverse complement strand
GTGGACCCCGCCGCATAAGCCCCCGCCGCCGCACCATAGCGCCGGTACTCGCCGGCAGTCGCGCTCGGGTCATTGAACGGGACCACTGGGGGGGAGGAGCTAAAGCCGCCCTGGCTGTCGTCCAGCGAGACCGCGCGGGTGAGGATGGGTTCGCGGCGGCCGAAGTAGACGAGCTGGCGGATCTTGTGCAGCGCGTCCACGGCATGAACGGTCTCCGTGTTGTTTGGGTCGTTCGTGTTCGGGTCGGTGCTGACGATGGCCCCGCTCTGGTAGACGGGCTTGCCAGTTGTTGTGTTCGTGTCTGGGACTGAGTTGGAGGCGGCGGTCGCCCCGACGGTTTGCGGGGTCGGGGTCGGGCTGGCTGCTGCCACCTGGATACCCCAATACTTTGCGCGCGCGAAGTCGAGCGGGAACGACTCCCGGTTGATGGCGGTCGGCGTGGATTGGACGTCGCCAGTGGCGATCTGGAGTGTCACCGAGTCGGCGACCAGATAATAGTTGGAAGCAGGACTCTGGGTACTCGACGTGTTGTTGAGGCGCCGGTTGGCGTTCCGCTCGAGCGTGACCGTCACGGTGCCATTCGCGACGACCTGGAAGGGTCCGCCGAGGAACTGGTTGGCGTTGGCCTCCGTCTGGCTGATGATGGCGGTGCCGCTGAAAGTGATGATGCCGCTCGCGTCCCGCACCACGATGGCGTAGCTGACGTCCGAGCTGCGCGGCTCAGTGACGTCGTTGGCATTGGGGATGTTGACGTTGACGGTGTAGCTCCCCGCCGTCGGCTCCAAGATCTGCCAGACCGCTGCGCCGTCCGTTTTGGGCGGCAGGCGCAGGTATTCGCCGTTCGTCGCGGTCCCGGCGGCGGGGCCGGCGATGGTCGTGCCGGCGAACGCGCCCACAGCCGTACCATCTGAGGTGACCTGCTCCCAGCCGCTGGTGTAAGTGAAGCCGCTGGTCGTGGCATCGGTGAATGCAGGGGCGCTGTCATCCACTATCTGGAGGCCAGCAGTCACCGGGACGTAGCTGAACGGGGCATTCCACGAGCGAGGAGTGTCCTGCCCATCGGCGAAATGCTCCGGGTAGTAGGTGCCGATGCCGGCCGGCGGGAATACCGGGTCGTAAGCGCCCAGCAGAAAGCTGGGGATCTGGACCGGGATAAGCTGGGTGCCGCCGCCGACGACCGGGACGGCCACCGTTTCGGTCGGCGTGCCCTGGAGCTGCCCATATAGGGGGTTCAGGAAGGGCGGCGTCGGCAGGGGCGGAGTGAAAGGCGGCGTCAACACCAGGGCCGGGTCGGAGCCGCCCGAGTGGAAGAGCGGCGACTGGTAGGCGGTCGGGGTGGTCGGCGAACCCGTCTGCGGCCCCTGGGCCGAGGCGCCGCGCGCGAGGCCCAGCCCGGCGAGGACGGCGCACAGCATCGTTGCCGCGCGCTTGGCCCGTGTTGATCGCTTTTGGATGTTATTGTTCACGCTGTTATTGTTCACGCTGTTGTTTTTCACGCTGTTACTATGGTCCATGAGAAAAGGAGGAACCCACCCCGGCGCTGCGCGCCGACCCTCCCGAAACGGGAGGGTGAGCGGGAGGGTAGTCGGCGGGTTTTCTCGGGTTGACGGGGCCTCTTGGGCCGGCTATGTTTCTGTAATAGTCACGCTTCTTGATGGGGCGCTTGACGAGACCGCTTCTTGATGACTGCGCCTCTTTAACCCACTCGCCGCCCAATCATCCCAGAACACCCACCGACAACCTTCTCACCCCACCCTCCCGTTTCGGGGTCGGGTGCAGTTGCGCCAGGGTCGGAGCGACAGCGACGGGGTGGGTCACTGCGTCGTGCGGATGGCATACGTCGGCTGGGTCAGCGGGCTGGCCCCGACAGGGCGGCTCAGGGTCACGGCGGCGCCGAAACCGCCCGGATAGACTATGATCGGGGCCGCACCTGCGGGTGTGCTCACGTCTACCTCAAAGATCTCGCCACCGGCTTTGAGGATAGCCGGGGTCACAGGACTCGTCGGCAGGGACGGGCGCAGGATGGTTCCTAGCTCGCCCTGGCTATAGGACTGTGTAATTAGATACCGCTCAATATGAGCAGTGTTCAGGACATTCGTCGCGTCATCGTTGAGCCGCTGTACGCAGGTCGGTACGAACGGGATGGCGGGGAGGGCAGGATAGCCCCCATTTGCAGGAGCACCGCCGCGCGGCGGAACGTTGCCTTGGAAGTCTGCGGGCGTGACCATGCTCTGGTAAAGAGCCTGTGTAAATGCGAGGCCATACGAAGCCGGGGGTGTCGTCGCCCCCGTGTAAACCAGGTCGAACGCGCCGTTGTCGTCGGCGTATAAGAAGCTGTATTGATACGGCGTGCTGGTTGTCGGTGTTCCCTGCGGTGGCGCGAAGACGTGCAGGAAGCGCGGGTTGCGGACAGAGTAGGCCAATGAACTGGACCCGCTGCCCGATGTGAATGAGGTCGCCACATAGTTGATGTCATTGTCACTCGCGCCGAGGGCACTGAACGCCTTGGGCACCAGGGGCCGGTTGAAAGCGATAATGCTCCCACCAGGCGCGTCACTGCTGGCAGGAGCCAGAGTGTACGAGGGCGGGGTCGTGGCCGGCAGGACCGGCGTCGGAGTGGCGATGCGGGCGTTCGTGATCAGGGCGAAGATCTCCAGGGTACTCGGGTTCCCAGCGGTTATGCTTGGGACGTTCAGATAAGACGCGCCCGCATAGTGGTAGCGGCGCCCGTACTTGTCGCCGGTGTGCGTCACCCATGTCAGCAGGTGGTCGTGGCGGTTGCCGTTTGCATCTACAAAGATACTGCCGAGCTTATCGAATGTGTCAGTAATCTCCACGATGCGGTCGTTGCCACTGTCGGCGATGAGGTAACTGGTCATCGTGCCGTTGGTATTTGTCAGGTTCGTCTTGTCCGCATATTGCCGCACCTCAACGCTGGTCGGCGCGCTCAACGTGCTGGACTGGCCGGGGGCCATCAGGACGCTGGGGTCGTAGAAGCGGGTCAGCTCCCATAGGACGCCGCCGCCCCGGTCGAAGCGGACGCAGCGGTTGTTGCCGGTGTCGGCGACGAGGTAGTCGTTCGGGGCGAACTGGGCCAGGGCGGACGGGTGGGCAAAGTCCACCTTCGTCGTCAGGCCGGTCCCGCTCTGGAGGCGCGTGGTGGCGTCGGCGGACCAGACGGCTTTGCCGTCGGCGTCCACTTCCAGGATGCGGTTGCTGTCGGCGATGAGCGTGAGCTGCTGGTTGAAGGCGGCGATGCCGCCCGAGCCGTTGATCACCATCGCGCCGCCGCCCGCACTAGGCGCGGCGGTGACAGCCCCGATGCTCAAGGGCTTGCCATTGATGTCCGTGCCGAGCGGCGACTTGAGCACCGTCAGCGCGGCTACTTTGCCCGCGCCGATGATCGGGGTAGCAGAGAGCTTGTACAGGGTGTTGTACAGGGCCGGTGGAGTGGCACTGGCGTTGCCCGCATCGCACAGCATAAGCGTGTTGCCCGCCTTGCTCAGACCGCTGATGGTACCGTTTGTCGCGAACGTCGCGTACCAAGCGAGGTTCGTATGGAAGAGCATCGTCACCGGCTGGTTCGCTTGGTTGGAGACCACCGTAGAGGGCGGACCTGGCGTCGCGGTGAAGGGCTGCGGCTCGGTCAGGTTGCCGGCGATCTGCCTGGCCCCGCCGCTACCGCGCGAGAAATTGAACACGACCGCCTGACCCGACCCCGTGGCTGCCGTCGCGCCTGGCGGGACGACGATGGACGTCGTCGTCATCTGGCCGACGCGTCCGGCGTTCTGCTGGCCGACGGGCCGCTGCGCGATCGGGTTACGGGTCGTGCCGTCAAACTCATCGAGCTGAGAAAAGGAAGAGGTCGCGTCGTCAAGGAAGCCCGAAGCTCCAACCGGGTCTGCCGTAATAACCTTGTCTGCGTTGAAGCAGAGCACGGCGGCGGGGCCGCCAATCTTCTGTGCAGCGACATAAACATTCCCCTGCCCATCCACCACTGGGGTGCCGACGAAGTGGAAGTCCATCAGGTTCTGGCTAGATCCGTCCGAAGGGTTGGTGTTGATGTTGTTGTAGTTGACATTGTCAGCGTCAATGTTGTTCCAGGCCGAGCCGTTCGCGTTCTGCGCGCTGGAGTCGCCCGACCTCGGCAGGCGAAAGCGGAACTTCACCAGGACATTGCGCTGCTGGACGTCATCGTGGACACCGAACAGGTAGCTGTCGGCCCCGGCGTTCACGACATAGTAGTAGTCGCCATGCCGGTCAATGGCCGGGGCCGAGACAATCGCCCCGCCGATGGTGTTTGCGAGGCTGAGGGCCTTGATCTCGTGCAGAGTCAGGGTCGAGCCGTTGGACGGGCTGCCGCCAGACTGGCCGGTGCTGGCGCGGAAGTCGCTGTCCCAGTCGCCGTAGAAGTCGTCGCCGCCTGCAAACTGGTTGGTGGACCCGAAAACGGGGTCCTGCCCGCCGCTAACCGCGATCTGGTTATTGCCGTTGCCGTCGTAAGCCTGGCCGGCAGGGAACGAGGCAGGGTCAACAAATAGATTGAACAGACGGTACCGGGTGGTCCGGTTGACGTTATAGCCCGCGAACTGGCCGTTCCCGGAGAAGGCGGTCAGGGGGTCGTTCCGTCCACCGAGCAGCACCGTATTCATGTTCTGGGAGGTCGGCACCAGGGCGATGATGTTGTTGGTGATCGTCCCAGCCCCGAGCAGGCCGACGGCGGGCGCAGCGGTGGCGTATTCAATGTCCGCCTTCGTCGGGTCAACCGGGATGACGACGCCGCCGGCCGCGCTATCCGTCGCCGCCGGGTTCACGCTGTAGACGAACAAACTGCCATCGCCCTGGCCGGCGTAAACGCGGCCGTCATAGACGGTCGGCGTAGGGGCATTGATGATTCCCCCCTGCGGATACTTCGGCGGCGTGGGGTTGGTGGACGGCTGGGTCAGCGTCTTGACGAGTGCGCCCGTAACGCTGGCGTACTGTACGACGCTGCCGTCGGCCTTTTCCACAAAGACGTAGGTGGTGCCGCCGAAGCTCGCGACCGTCGGGGCGGAAGCGTTGCCGCCGACTCTGGCGTTCCACACCTCGTCGTAGGGGGTGGGCGTTGCGCTGATGAAGTCGGGGATGCCATCGTCGGCGGTGGCGGTGTTGGTCAGCGACTCGTCCGGGATGGCGTCAAAAGCGTGCAGGATGCCCGCCGCGTCGGTCACATAAACGTAGTTGCCCCAGACGGCCGCGCCGGGTGGGGCCGTGGAGCCGTTCACTAACTTGGACCAGGCGGCGGAGAAGGACGCGGAACTGGGGCCGGCGGCGTTCTGGTGGCTCGTCTTGTTCTCGGTCGGGTGCGTGTCCGCCCACGAGAGGATGTTGGACAGAAGCTTGAGGTCTGAAGCGGGCACCACAGGCGGGAGGTAGGAACTTAGCCCTGAGACTACATAGGGGGCCTGACCGAAGTATTGCCCGACACCGAAGACCGGCCCCTGCCAGATGCTGACGGTCGGGCCGATGTTCAGCGCGCTCGTGACGATTTCCCCGGCCCCAAGCTGTGCGGCTCCAACGCCGTCGCCGTTCCCTTGCAGGAGCACTGTGCCGAAAATGTTATTCGCGCCTGGTTGCGAGATCGAGCCGAAGTTGTTGTCGGCGTCGGGCGCTCCGAGCGTCAAGAGGTCGCCGGGCGAGAAGAAGTTGGGCTGAATGATAATGGGGTGCAGGTCGAACCCCGCCCCCACGCCGGGAACGATCAGCGACGACGTGGTGCTGCTGCCCTGTGCCCAGACCGCGCTGTCGAACAGGGGCAGGTTGCCATAGGAAAAAGGCGAGAAGGAGGAGCTGGTGTTGACGCCATACTCCACGATGAGTTGGCCGCCGTTGTCCACGAACCGGCGCAGCTTCTCGTTGTCGGTAGGGTTGAGCAAGATGGGGACTGCATTCGTTGCACTGTTCGCCAGGGTGGAGCCGGTGAGGTACAGAACGTCGTATTGCTGAAGGTCGTCGGCGGACACGTCTCGGAGTGGCACTTCCCAGTAGGCGGCCATGTCCGGCGTGACGGCGGCGCCCAGCACGTAGGCGCCGGTGTTGATGTTCCAGCGGGTGCTGATGGCGGTGGTGACATTGGCCGGGGCGAGCGGGTTGACGAAGCTCCAGCCGACCGGCTTGACGTCCGGGCGCAGGTCCAGAACGCGGAACAGGTATGGCGCAGGGTCGGGCACGAAGTTCCCGTTGCCGGTGCGCGTCGCGGGGTCGGCGGCCGAGCCGACGAACACGACGCCGGCATTGATGGTGCGCTGCCGGGTGTTGTAGGTATAGACGGCGGCCCGGCCGCTGCGGGCCGGCGCGAGCCAGAGCAGGGCCGCTGTCAGCGCCGACAGCAACAGGAAACTCCGTGAATTATTCAAGAGGCGAGACATTAAGGACCCCCCTACCCCCCAATTCTGGGGGGATAGGAAAAGATAAGCGTGTCAAGATGAGCGGGCGAGATGGGCCGTCAGGACAGAAAGCGAAGGGCTACTGCAAGAGCGGCGGCTCGCTACTCTGACCGGCGAACAGCAGGGCCGTCGAGACGGGCAGCTTGGGCGTGAACGGCAAGGGGCGCCCATAGGCATCGCTCCGCAGATAATAGCCTGGCTTTGCCGGGGTGCCGTCACCAGGGTTATACGGGTAGCCCGCCTGCGGGTTATAGATGATCTGGAGGCCGATGGCCGGCTTGTTCGCGGGTGCATTACCGGCTATGAGCTGATGCCCAGACGGTTCGGCAGTCGTCGCTCCCGGGGTCGGGGTCGAGGCGGCGGAGCCATGGAACTGTGGTATCCAGCCCCATTTGAGCATCCAGGCGGTCTGGTTGGCGACGTCGGACGGCTGCGCCTCGGAGACGGACCCGTCAATGATGATCTTCATGTCAATGGGCTGGCCATAGAACGGGAAGCGGGCGCGGTCGTTTTGCGCCTGGGCCTGGGCCGTCGTCGGGCTGGGGCCGGGCGAGGGCAGTCCATCGGGCCGGGTAAGGCCCGCCGTGTACTTGTCCAGGGTGTCATCAGGGCGCATGTTGAACCAGTCGCCAGGGATGACGAAAAAGGACCGGGTTTGTGCATAGAGGACCGCTTCGACGCGGATGTCCATGGGCAGGATCGCGACGCGCCCCAGCTCGACATCCTGCCGTGTGCCATCATTCTCCGCGCCTTGCGCCTTGTTCACCGACAAGCGGAACAGGTCCGTTCCGAGCGCATTGGTCAGGTTCGGGTTGTTGATGGAGAGGTCAACCGTCATTTGAGTCAGCCCATCAAACGTCTGTGGCGGGATCGGCGTCGTCAAGGCAGAAATGCCGTTAGTATTCAGGATGTCTATGTTCGCCAAAGCACTGCCGGTATCGCCGGGCGCGGCGCTCACATAGAGGGCAAGGTTCAGGATTTTTGACGGGGTGGTGTACTTGCTGCTAGGCGTGTCCGCACCCGTCAGACCAAAGTTGAACTCCTGAAGCAGCGTGACCCCATCGGTCAGGTCAAGGAAGGAAAGCCCGCCCTGATTTTTCGCCGCCGCAGACTGGAAGCCGTTCGTGCTATCGGCGATGCTCGGCCCGGCGAGGAACTGCGAGGTGTTGACGCAGACGTAATCGTGGGCGAGGATGGAGATGCTGGAGTCAGGATTTCCTTTCAGCACATTCCCCTCGATATAAGCCGTGCCGTTCGTGACGATGGTGATATGACGCGGAACTAGCTGGGGGCTGCCGGCGGTCCCCTCGTTCGGGCTGAGAACACCGTGGATGCGGACGTTCCCTTCGGCGTAGATCACAACATCGTTGTCCGACTTGATCCCCGTTGCGTCGTTGTCCAGATCGCTGTAAGCCACATCCATGACCGGCCCAGCGTTGCCATTACCGTCCGGCCCGACGAAGCCCGGCGTGCCGGCCCCGCGCACCAGGCGGAGGCCGAAGACGGCGGCATTGCTGCCGGAGGCGGGCGCGATGAGCTGCCCCAGGATGATGCTGACGCCCGGCGGGTCGTAGAAGTTGCCGTTCCAGTTGCCCTTGGCCGCCCCGGTCGCGGCCTCCGTGCGGTTCAGCCACTCGTCAACCAGAGTTGAGCCGCCGCCGATGGACGTGCTTTCGGCCTGAGTGTCTTGTGTGTTATCAATATAGATGTTGCGCCCGTAGCCGTAGCGGCTCGGCGTGAAGTCCCCGATCGGCGGCGTATAAGCGGTGCCATCGGTCTTCTTCAAGTTCCCGCGCGGCGGCGCGTTCATGGCGATGGCCTTGTAGCGCGGCAGTTGGGTGGCGGACTCGACGGCGTTCATCAGCGGCGGCTCGATGCGCTGGATGCTGCGCGGCAGGCCGTTGATGTCGGTCTGCGAGGAGCCATCACGGATGCGCCCAAGCTGCGTGCTGAACTTCGCGGGATCGTTGCTCGGGTAAATGTAAGTGTTGTTCGCCCCGTTCGTCTTCAGCACAGCGAGGTCTTTCGGGTTCATGATGAGCGCGGCGATCTGCCCGCCTGAACTCACGCCTGCGTTGTCAATGCTCGTCCCAGCCTTGTAGCCGTTCAAGAGCAGGTCGCCGACGGTTTCCATGCTATCCTGATACAGCGGGGCGTCGGTGCCGGCATCGTTCAAGTACACGACGTTCTTGCCGAAGAAGCGCACCGGCATGTTCGCGTGGAACGAGCCGCCGCCCGCGAGGGACGTGGTGGCAGGGCCAATGACGGTGGTACTCCCCGCCTTGGGATTAGGTACGAGGAGACCACCTTGGTAGAAGTAAGCGTCCGGCGCCCCATAGGTCGTGATGATCGGGTAGGACAGGAACGTCGGGTTCGTCAGGGTCGAGTTAGCAAAGTCGAAGACGCCCGGCGTGATGATGCCGCCGTCGGTGTCCTGAGCGTAGTACCGGCTGGTGACGCCCATGTCCGCCGTGGTCGAGCGGTTGTCCGGGTTGGTCTCGAACCGGGCATAGTCCGTGATGCCGATGGGCTGGAAGGCGACCTGGTACGACTGCAAGCGGTCTGAAGTCCGGTTGTTACCAAAGGTGGTGGGGTCCAGCGTGTCAATCACGCCTTCGCGCCCAATAGCCTCGATCTTGATGTACTTGCCCGGCGGGATCGCGACGGGGGCGATCGCTGCATTGTTCGCGTCCAAGCCGTAGACGGGATCGAAGAACTGGCCCTGCGCGTCCTTCTCCAGAACGGGAGTGTAAGTCAGGCGCAGCAGGAAGCGGCCCGCGCCCGTGTTGTAGCGCGCGAAACCAGCTTCCAAATATTTGGCGTCCGGGTCAGTCGGGTCCGGAGCCGACATGCCGCCCGTTGCCGCAGTGTAACGCGCTAGCTCGCGCGGCTCCGTCGGCGCGGTGAGCAGCTTGAACTGAAGCGGCGGGCGCCAGTCCGCCCCGTCCAGGCTGTTGGTAAGCTGGGCGTCGGCGAACGTGATGCCGGCGCGGGCGTACTGATCCGCCGTGAGGACGCGGTTGGCGTGGCGGGCGTTGAGCAGGTTCCGGGCGACGATGGTGACGAAGAGCGCGCCAGCCAAGCCCAGCAGCAGAAGCACCAGCAAGGCAACAATGAGGGACTGGCCGCGCCGCAAGGCGCGGCGGCGTCGGGCCTCGCCAGGCCACCGGGGAGAATTATGAAACATCGTTGTTTGTGCTTGGTGCATGGTGCTTGAACTAGCCTTAGCCGCATTAACCGCGGTTGCTGTTGCCGATCTTGATCTTGGTCTCGCTCGGGATCACCTGCGCGCGGTTGTTGGTGATATCATAGATGCGGACGCCGATACTGACGTCAATGAGGTCGCGCGTCTGATAATCCACCTTGACTTGCATCGGCGCGTAAGTGTTGTCGGGCGTTCCGGGGACGCTGAACGAGTATGGCTTGGTCGGGTCGGTCAGCGTCATATTGGCCTGGTAGTCGTAGACGACAACGACTTGCTTGGTGACACTCGCCGATGCATTCTGCATCGCCGCCAGCGTCTCCGGTGAGAACTTGACTGTGCTGGCCGAGTAGTCCACATAGTATTGGTTGCCGGTGACATCTGTGACCGAGTTGACCGGCGTGTAGGGCACAGGCTGTCCGATGTTAGGGCCTGATGTCGTATCCGGCCCTGTCACACGGATACCGCCAGGGGTGATGTGGGCATTCCGAACCCCGATCTGGTTTGAGGCGCCAGGTGCATAGCCCGAGTTCGTCAGCGGCGAGTCTTTTGGGGCGGGCGTGGGCGTGACCGGCTTCGTCAAGTCAAGAACGCCGTTTACATCTACTCCACCTTTGTTCGGTACCGTAGAGTCCAGTAGGCCATACGGCCAGGTGCGGTTGTTCTTATCGGTCGGCCCGCCAGGAAGTGATGGTGCCCCGAAGGTGAGGGTCCCGGTGTTGGGGTTGACCGTGAGGGGAACAAAGTCTAGACCACCTAACTTGTAGGTGCCGGAGCCGGCATCTTGAAGCGGATAGCCGTCCGTGATGTTATAGGCCAGCTTCCCATTCGTATCGGTGCTGTTAGCGTGCTGGTATTCCAGCAAGTCACCGGCAGTGTAGAGCGGAGGCGTGTTGGTCGCGTCGGTGACGGACGAAAGCTGCGTGTCGTAATACTCCTGCGTCCCATCATAGTTACTGGGGTACAAACTGACATGATACGGGAGCGCCCACGACTTGCCGACGGACGTGTAGACGGTCGGGATGTAGCCATACCCGGTCGCGCTGTCGGTCGTCGGCAGGCCCTGGCTGTTGGCGTCGGCCGTCGTCCCAGCCGTAGCGTCGCCGCTGACGGTGCCGGGACGGAAGGTGACGCTTGTATTGACGACAGGGTATGTCGTGTTCGTCACCGGGTCCTGGGCCGTGCCGCTGTGCGCGACGCCGGTGAACTGGCCGGTCTTGTCATAAGCCAGCGTGTTGTCGGTGTTGTGCGGCAGCAGAATCAGGTCCACGTTCGGGCCAGGGATAACGGGCTTGGCAATCTGGACCCACTTGTCCACGAGATTGTTATGGTCCATCGCCGTAGCAGTTGTATAAGCGGAATGCGTGTCTGTTAGCCAGTTCACATCGCCCACTTTGACATAGCGGAAGAAATCCGGGTCGTCGAGTTCCGGGACGCTGGTCGGGTTGCCGTTCGCGTCCGTCTTGGTCGTCACGAAGAAGAGGGATGCGTTCGGCACCACGGCGGGCGGATTAACGGCGCTACCAGTGGTCGGATCGGTCTTAGCGATGTAGGGCTGGAACTGAGCGCGGTACAGAATATAGGTGTTATCTGTGCTGCTGACCGACTTTCCCTCGCGCGTGTTGTTGTACGAATTGGCTGGGTTTTTGAGGCCGACCCAGTAGCGGGTCAGCGTCGTGCCTGCGGCCAAGGGGAAGACGTAAGCAGGGTCGCTGATGATCGCCGAGCCGTTCTGAGACTGGCGGTAGCTGATCGGCTGGCCTGTTGTCGGGTCAATGGGGGTTGTCGCCCCAGACACCGAGCGCGGTTGGGCGAAGTCCAGTTTGCAGGCGTAAGCGTGGGCAATGGTGGATTTGTAGCTGCCCGCCGTGTCTATGCCCGGTATTTCTAAGTCCAGAAAGTTCGTGTAGCGGTCGTCGCTCGGCCCTGGCCTCGGCGTTCCATCTGCATACGTCGTCGCGCCTGTGACGAGGAACGGGTGGCTGGTGCCGTCGAAGACGAACAGGGCGCTGCCAAGTTCGCGCGTCAGCCCTTCCTTCACGGTCCGGGCGGCATCCTGGGCGGCGGTGACGATCTGCGCCTGCTGGGTGTAGCGGATGGCGCTGATGAGCGGGGTCAGCAGCAGGCCGAACAGCACAGCCGTGATGGCGATGACGATGATCAGCTCGATGAGCGTGAACGCCCGGCGCCGGGTGCCTTTGAGTTGCATGCGAACAGTTGTGTTCATAGAGTTCATGTTACTGCGCCCGGTTCAGGAGGGTGTCTACGCTGTGGACCTTGAAGCGGTCGCGCTCTTTCCAGGCTACGACGGACCGCACGGACAGCCCGCGCACGGCGGTGACGGTGACGTTTGACGGAGAGCCTGTCGGCAGGCCGCCGGTAAGGAGCGGGTCCGATAGGCTGACCGAAACGTAGTTGGTAGTACCCAGCGCAACAACGACCGGCGGGATCGCAATGGTCGCAGCGAACGTCTTGAGCTGGGCTGTTCCGCTCGTGCTGTCAACATAGGTGCCGTCAATCTCGACGGACTTGCCGGCGTCAGAACGCGGGAAGTACAGGGCTGTGGCGCCGTTCGCGGTCTGATCTACGCCATACTGCCCGGACACGAGCAGCGGGTCGGTTCCGCTCACTACTGTGTTTATGTTCTTAGTG
>JANOOM010000015.1:0-5294 GCA_031421335.1 Armatimonadota bacterium | reverse complement strand
GCAAACAAGGGCGAACGCGGCAAACAAGGGCGAACGCGGCAAACAAGGGCGAACACAAGGTTCGCGCCCTACCTCCTCACCCCGTAGGGGCGAACCTTGTGTTCGCCGGGGCGGGCGACAACGCCGAGCCGGCCCGGAGGCCGTTTAGGGGCGCTCGTAGCTCCAGCTCACCATCCGCCCGCCCTGATACGGCATGACGCCGTGGAACGGGCGCGGGTCGCCGTCGAACACGAGGGGCAGGAAATTGAGGTCGCTCGGCCATAGCGGCAGGCCGGGGACGGAGGCGAGAGAGACCCATTCTAAAGTGCCCTCGTGGTTGCCCTGGTGCATGTCGCCGTGCCACGATTCTATCAGAAAGATGAACCCGAACCAGTCCGCGCCGTTCTTGCCGAAGCCGGGCCAGGAGATGGTCCCGCGCAGGGAGAGGCGGCCCGCGGTCAGGCCGGACTCTTCCAATATCTCGCGTCGCATCCCCGAGATGATGTCCTCAGCCGGCCCGAGCTTCCCGCCCAGACCGTTGTACTTGCCGAAGTGCAGGTCGTCCGGGCGCTTGTCGCGCCGGATCATCAGGACCGAGGACTTGTCTTCGGAGAGGATGTAGCCTAATGTGGCGAGGATGGGTTGGTACATGGAAGGTGTTCTCGGGGTCTGGGCGGGTTCGTGGGACCAGTGGGCGGCGCGGCGGCGGCAGGGTGTGGAGGGCGGCCGTCAGGAGGGCGTCCTCCTCGGGGCGCAAGGCGCGGGCCGCGTCCCAGCCGCTCGCCAGCAGGTTCACGATGATCTGGGCCTGATTGAAGTGGTTCGTGCCGGCGGCCAAAGTGCGCGCATACAGCAGCCGGTAGTTACCGAGAATATAGCGGTGCAGGAAGTCAACAGAGACGCGCTGGTCCAAGCTGTCGCTGTAGAACTCGCGCTGGCCGGAGCAGGCGAAGCAGGTGTTGACGAACATGACCAGGTCCTCGCGGGCGACCTGGTCCCGGCGCGCTTGTTCAAGGTGCTGTTTTTCAAGGTGCTGTTTGGTGTTCATGCGCGGCAGATCGGGGAAGAAGGGCGAACACAGACAAGAAGGGCGAACACAGACAAGAAGGGCGAACACGGACAAGAAGGGCGAACACAAGGTTCGCCCCTACGGATGCCATCGGCGTAGAGGCGCGATTTGTTGCGTCCTCTTGTCCCGCTGTCTCCCGCCAACAAAGGGGGCTGCTCGGGGAATGGCGGCACGACTGCATACACAGCGTCATAAGCGGTCTCGGAAGCCGCACCAGAGTCCCACGGGCAGCTTGGCGACTAGTATACCCGAGGCGCCCACCCGCGCGGGTATAATCAGGGCATGACGCTCGAACAGATAGACGCCGCCCTGGCCGAGTGGCAGGGGAAGCTGAACCTCGCCAGCGCGAACCTGCTGGAACTCGACGACCTGTTCACCTACAAGCGGCTCCGGGGGACGGCGGGGGATGCCCTGGCCGGCGTCACCAAGGAAAAGGTCGTGCCGGCCCTTGCCGCGATGGACCAGCTCTGGCAGTCCCTCGCCCTGCTGAACGACACCCTGAGCCGCGCCCAGGCCCTGCGGAAGTCGGCGTCGCGCCTTTGGGCCTCCGAGCGCGCGGGCCGTGAGATCGAGCAGATCCTCCTCGGGCCGTCCGTCCTCCTGCCCGCCGCGCCCGCGCCGCTCGCCCAGCGCGAACTGCTGTCGTCGGCGGACAGCACCCTCTCGATCACCCCGCAGCAGCTTCTGGCGACTATGATGGGGGCCTTCGACGCCGCCAAAAGCACGATCCTCGCCGTGGACGCCGCTTGGAACCGGCTGGAGCCGCTGCTGGCCGCCGCCGAGCGTGAAGCATCGAGCCTCCAAACTTTGGCCCAAGGGCTTGGCGAACCCGCCCCACCGGACCTCGCCACGGGGCTGCACAAAGTCGAGGGCCTGCGGGCGCGCGTGGCGACCGACCCTTTGGGGGTGCAGACCGATTTCGCTGCTGAGCTTTCCCCTCTGCTGGCGCGCGCGCGCGCCTGGCTGGACGATCTGGCGCGGCAGCGCGACCGGGTGGGGGCGGACCAGGGGCGGGCGCGCGCCCTGCTGCAAGAGCTTTTCGACGTGACCCGTCAGTGCGCGGCGGCCCATGCGGAGTGCTTGGAAAAGGTCGCCGCTTCGCCCGCGCCGCTTGCGCCCCCGGACGCCGCCCAAGCTGCCGACCTCGGCGCGTGGCTGGTGACGCTCGACGCGGCGCTTTCTTCGGGCCGCTGGAAGGCCGCCCGGATCGGCCTGGACCGCTGGCTGCTGGCGGCCGAGACGGACCTCGCGGCCGCCCGCGCGGCCCTGGCCTCCAGCCTGTCCCCGCTGGAGAAGCGCGCCGAGCTGCGCGGCTGCCTGGCCTCCTTGCGGGTCAAGGCGCAGGCTTATGCGTCGCGCGGCGTCGCCCTCGACCCTGCCCTGGCCGCCGTCGCCGACGAAGCCGACCGCCTGCTCTCGTCCCGGCCCACGCCGCTTGCGGAAGCGGCCCGCCTGGTCGCGGACTACGAGGCGCGGCTGGCGCAGGCACTGAAGGCGGGGCGGTAGGGGTTCAAGGGGGGGAACTCAGGTTTGCCTCATGCGAACGCCTTTTCAGAAGCCGGTTCGGGGATCGGGCGGCCGAGGAGGCGCGCAGTGTCGAGCCATTCTTGGGCGATTAACAGTATGTCGTGCCGCGCCTCGGCCTCGGTTGGACCGTCAGACAGGCATCCGGGCAGCTCGGGTATCTCAACGATGTAAGCCCCGTCGTCACTGCTCCAAGAAGTGTTGACCCTGTACTGCCGGATCAACGGCTCATACTCGGATTGATTGCATCCCATTTGTATTATAGCCGCCTGTTGTGGCGGTTTGCACTTCTTATGGATTTGACCGCAGGAATAGCTCTTCACGCCTCCGATGCTACCACGCCTGGCCCAGCGCTTCTGGCGATGTATCTCCGTGTCCACATTGCAGCGCAAAAAAGTTTGCCCTGCCTTGCAACCAAATCCTCTGCTCGCGTGTCATAAAGATAACAATGGATATTCTCTGTCAGCGGCCGGGCTGTTCCGGCAAGATCGTGGACGGCGTGTGCGAGGACTGCGGGCGACCGCCCGCCGGGAAGTCGCTCGTTCCAGGCCAATCTGTCAGTACACAGGCGTCGGTGAAGCTGGCGTCGGCCCGAACCTCATCCGCCGTCTCCTCCGCCTTCTCGGGCCGGACCGGGACGGCGAGTGGGGGCAGCCGCAGCGGGCGGTCGTCGGGGCGCGGCTCGCGCGGCTCCTCGCGCCGCGCCCTCGGCGCGGGGCTGGTGACGCTGCCGCCGCTGCCTTCGCTGGACCCGCTGCTGTCGCTTCTGACCGACCCCGTGGTGCCGGAGCGCAAGCGCTTCTGCAACAACTGCAGCGCGAAGGTCAACAACGAGAAGGGCTTCTGTCCGCAGTGCGGGCAGGAATATTCGTTCGTCCCGACCCTGAAGCCGGGCGACGTGGTGGCCGGGCAGTACGAAGTCAAGGGGGCCATCGCCTTCGGCGGTCTGGGCTGGATCTATCTGGGGTGGGACAACATCCTGTCCCGCTGGGTGGTCTTGAAGGGCCTGCTGAACTCCAAAGATGCCGCCTCCGCCCAGGCCGCCGTGACCGAGCGGCAGTTTTTGGCCGCCGTCAAACACCCCAAGCTTGTGGGCGTCTACAACTTCGTCACGCGCGGGACTGAAGGCTACATCGTGATGGAGTACGTCGGCGGCAAGACGCTCAAAGCCATCCGGCAGGAGCGCGGCCCGCTGCCCCCGCCCGAGGCCATCGCCTACATCTACGCCATCCTGCCCGCATTTGCCTATATGGAGCGGCAGGGCCTAGTCTACTGCGACTTCAAGCCCGACAACTGCATGCTCGAAGACGACGACGTCAAGCTCATCGACATGGGCGGCGTCCGGCGCGTGGACGACCTGGGCGGCGACGTCTACGGCACCAAGGGATATTCCGCCCCCGAGGCCGACGACGCTCCCTCGTTCGCTTCGGACCTCTACACGGTCGGGCGGACTCTCGCGCTTCTGCTGATGGACTTCAAGTTCCAGGGCCAGTATCTGACCGACCTGCCGCCGCGCTCGGAGCAGCCGATTTTAGCCAAACACGAGTCGCTGGACCGCTGGCTGCGGAAGGCGACGCGCGTAAACCCCGACGACCGGTTCCAGACGGCCGATGAGATGGGGGACGACCTGCTGGGCGTCCTGCGCGAGATCGTCGCCGAGGACGGCACGCCCCGACCCGCTGATAGCGCCCTGTTCACCGGGGACGTCAGCGAGGAGAACACCGTGGCCGCGCCGACTGTCGCCCTGCTGCCCGCCTTGAAGGTGGACCCGCTGGACCCCGCCGCCAACGCCGTTCTGTCGGCGGGCGGGGGGGCGGGCGCGAGCCAGCTCGCCATGGCGTTCGCCAGCGCCGCCAAGAAGTTCGCCGACTCGTCCGAGGCGCCTCTGCGTCTGGCGCTCGTCCAGATCGGGCAGGAGCAGTACGCCAAGGCCGAGCAGACCCTGCACGGCGTCGCCGAGCGCGACCCCTTCGACTGGCGCGTCCACTGGTATCGGGGGCGGATGCGGCTGGCCCAGGGGCAGGCCAAAGACGCTTACGCCCTCTTCGACCGCATCTACGGCGAGCTGCCCGGCGAGCTTGCCCCGAAGCTCGCCTGCGCCCTGGCCGCCGAAGCGGCGGGCGACCGGGACACGGCCCTGCGGCTCTACGACGTGGTCTCGCGTACCGACCCGAACTTCACCGCCGCCGCCTTCGGCCTGGCCCGCTGCCGGGCCGCCGTGGGTGACCGGGCGGGGGCCGTCGCCGCCCTGGGGCGCGTCCCAGCGACTTCCAGCTTATTTGTCCCCGCCCAGCTTGCTTTGGCCCGTGTCCTGGTCCACCCGACGCCCACGCCCCCCGGCGCGGCCGAGCTTCTGCAGGCGTCCAAGGCGATCCAAGCGCTGGGTTTGGACGGCCTGGCCCTGCACCAGTTCTCCGCCGAGCTGTTTTTGACCGCCGTGGCCCAGGTGGAAGCCAAAGCCTTCCCCGAGAATCCGACCGACCTGGTCTTGGGCCAGTCGCTCCAGCTCCGGTCACTACGGGCCGGGGCGGAGCGCGAGCTGCGCGCCTGCGCCCACTTGTCCAAGACGCCCGAAGAGCGGGTGGCGTTCGTAGATCAGGCCAACCGTGTGCGGCCCCGGACGCTGTTTTAGAACCCACCCCGGCACAAGTGCCGACCTTCCCGAGGCTTTATTGGGGTGAAACGGGAGGGTGAGGCGAGAGGGTGGTTGAAGGATTTGAAG
>JANOOM010000014.1:0-5194 GCA_031421335.1 Armatimonadota bacterium | reverse complement strand
GAGGTCCGTTGGGGCCGTCGCGGAACGCCACGAGTAGTACTCCAGGCAGCACGCCCCAATCAGCAGTTCTCCATACGTCTAATAATTAATAAAATTCTTGTAAACCATCTGCATCCTGCGACTTGTGCGGAGCGGACCTCTCGCGGGTTCAGCAGCAGTACGGTTTCATAAATATGTTCAAGAGTGCTTTTTTGGCCGCTGTGGCCATCGTCGCCACCGCAGGTGGCGCATCTGCTGCCAGCATCACCCGCACTTTCAACTTCGGGCCGACCCCGACCGACTATAGTGCCGGGCCGTTCACGGCGCCGGCCTTCTCATCGTTCGCTCTGCCGGCCGGCGCGACCTTGACCGACGTGATGGTCTCGTTGTTCGCGAGCTACACGACCTCAGGCACCGCGACGAACACGTCCACCACGCCACAGACCGAGCGGGTGACCGTGTCCGGCGACGTGACCATCGCGAGCACAAACGCGGCCATCAATGGCGTGACCACGAATGTGGCCGTTCCTCCGGTGACGTTCACCAGCGCGCAGCCTGGCGTCGTCAACAAGTTCGGACCGTTCACGGAGTCCAACACCACCAACGTCACTCTTGCGCCGGGCGCATTCGCTACGGCGCCGACCATATTCACGGTCTCGACGCTGACGGGTCAGGCTATTGCGGGCGGCGGCGGCAACTTCAACAACACCTTCACCACTCTGGCGTCCGGCCAGATCAAGTTGACCTACGATTATATCGTTGCGTCAACCGTTCCCGAGCCGGCATCCACAGCGCTGGTCGGCGCTGGCCTGGTTGGCCTAGGCCTGCTGCGCCGCCGCAAGTAAGCGGCCTATGCCAAACGGGCGGGAGGACGCCGCCACCAAGCGGCGCCTTCTCCGTTCGTCCATGACGCCAATACACAACGCCAATACACAACGCCGGCATCTGCGTCCGCGGGCGCGCCATCAACGGGCGCCAGGCCAGCCCGCCGGAGCACCCCATCAATGACTGGCCCAGCCGCGGCGTAAGAGTGCGGCGACGCCGACTGCCCTGCGGCCCGATGTTGGAAGGCCGTCCCGCAACCATCGGTTGAGCATCTCTGCTTTTCCCGTGCATCCGCCTAACCCGCCCTGCTAGCCTCTCCCCGCTGACCCCATGCGGCCTTGCAGAAAGGAAGCGGCGATGATGGACGTTGTTGAGGCTGCGGCACCTACCGTGCAGGACCGCCCGGTCGTCCGGCATATTGGCCTGCCGGACCTCGTCGCCGTCCTCCGCCAGGGATGGGACGACTTCCTCGCCATTCCAACCCAACTCGTCTTCCTCGCCATCATCTATCCCATTGTCGGCATCGTCGCGGCCCGCGTGGCAGACGGGGAGGGCCTGCTGCCCCTGCTCTTCCCGCTGGTCGCCGGCCTGGCGCTGGTGGGACCGGTCATGGCCATCGGCCTGTACGAGATCAGCCGTCGGCGTGAGGCCGGGCAACCCGTATCCTGGCGGAACGCCTTTGACGTTCTGCGTTCCCCGGCCCTGCCCGGCATCGTCGCGCTAGGCGCGTTGCTCTTCCTGATCTTCGGCGTCTGGATCGGTTGCGCACGGGCGATCTACGTCACCACCATCGGCGCCCACACCGCCAGTGCAGCCGTGCCGGACACCTTCGGCACCTTGCTGGATGCCGTGATGCACGCGCCCGGGCGCACCAGCCTGATCGTCGCCGGCAACCTGGTGGGCTTTCTGTTCGCCCTGCTGGTCCTCACGATCTCGGTCGTGTCGTTTCCAATGATGCTGGACCGCGCCTGCACGCCGATGCAGGCCGTCCGCACCTCGGCAGACGCCGTACGGACCAATCCAGTGGCCATGGCCGCCTGGGGCCTGATCGTAGCTGTGTTGCTGGCACTGGGATCGGTGCCGTTCTTCGTCGGGCTGGCGGTAGCGATGCCTGTGCTAGGGCACGCCACCTGGCACCTATACCGCCGCGTGGTGGCGTAAGCGGAAGTTCCTGCCCACTCTCCCTTCGAGAGAGGGCCGGGGTGAGGGGGTCTCGCGCGCCAAAGCTGGAACCTCGAAGTTACCAGAAGCACACCTGCCCAAGCCGGGGCCGTCGCTCCAAGACTCCCTCACCCAACCCTCTCCTGAAGGAAGAGGGCTTTGAAAATGACTACCGCGACTTCTTGTAGAGCTTGCTGGCGATCTCGAACATCTCCTCCGGATGGTAGTCCGGGCTGAACGCGCGGGTATCACCCATCAGGTTGTGGATGCGCCCGCCCTCGGGGTGGCCGTCCACCAACTCCAACTCGCCCGGCGGGTCGCCCGGCAACGCCACCTCGCCATTGCCCCAGATGCTCGACACCTCCTTGTAGTCGTCCGGGCTGAAGCGGTACAGCCGGCGGTGCGAGCCTTCGGCCAAGTACTTCTGGCACTCCGGGATCTTCGACAGGTTGATGTTCGGCGTCGGCAGCATCTTCTCGATCTCGACGCCGGTGATCTTCTTCAGCGCCAGCGCATAGGCATGGGCGTGGACGGAGCCTCGCACGAGCAGGTAGCCGCAAACCTCGCGGCCCGTCGCCTCCGTCATCGTCTCATAGACGCGCAGCTTGTGGATGCGCGCGCCGCACTCCAGGTGGAAGTTGTGCAACAGGTCGATGACGACGTTGCCCGTCACCGTCACCATGTCCATGTTCCAGGACGCGCCGTTGCTGTTGGCCGGCAGCGCCGCGCCGCCATTGGCCAGGAACGACGCCGCAAGGCGGATGTCCTGCATCTTCTCGTAAGGGGCGCCGGTCACGTCACGCCCGCCCATCTCGTGCGTCTCCACATCCGGCCCGGCGTTCAGCATGTTCACGCCGTTGGACACCAGTTCCACATGGCCCAGTTCCTCGGCCATGATGCTGGCGACCAGGCTGTAGAACGGCCGCAGCTTCTCCTTGCTGCGGAACGCGAAGCTCTGGAACATGTAGTTGCCCAGGGTGGACATCTCGCCATACTTGCCGCCAAGCAACTCCTGCAACGCGGCGGCGGCATTTGGGTCTTGCCTCTTCGGGGCCGGAAGCTCCGTCTGCAGCTTGTCTATGCGCATGAACATGTCGAGTGTCCCGTTCGGTGGGTGGCAGATGCCGTGCCATCGAACGGGACCGCCAAGGCATGGTTGCCCCGACGCAATCTGTTCATCTGACATGATCGCGCACATCGCCGTGCCTTGGGCCATGCCCGTCCCGCGCCCCGCCCATACCTTGCGCCTGGGGGTGAAAGGATTGCATACCGCCCCACTCTAAGGGCTGGCTAAAACAAAGGGGCGTGCGATGACCTACGTGGTCACCGAGAACTGCATCAAGTGCAAGTACATGGACTGCGTCGAGGTCTGTCCGGTGGACTGCTTCTATGTCGGCGAGAACATGCTGATGATCCATCCCGACGAATGCATCGACTGCGGCGTGTGCGAGCCTGAGTGCCCGGCCGAAGCCATCGTTCCCGACAGCGACGACCGTGCCGCCGCCTGGGCCGAGCGCAACCGCACGTTCTCGCTGGAATGGCCGAACATCGTCAGGAAGGGCGAGGCTCCGGCCGACGCCGACGAGTGGAAGGACAAGCCCGGCAAGGAGGCCCTGTTCTCCGCCGCACCCGGGAAACCCTGACCCGCTGCGTTCCCCCGCTGCATTCCCCAGCTGTACTCATTGGCGCTGCGGCATGACGCAGCCCTCTTTTTGTGCTATGATGGCAATGTAGCCAACGCTGCTTGCACGGACCCGGCCCGCCTCGCGGACCGGCGCTGCAGCGTTCTTCTGCCACAACGCACGCGCCTGCCGGCCTTGGCAGGCCAGGAGTATGCCCGGTGCCCACCAAGCCCGCTATCGACCCTGCCACCGATACGGTCGACGAGACCGTCGCTGCGCCCGCCCCGGCCCCCGTGCCTGCCAAGCCCGCGCCGGAGCCGCAGTTCCGCTCCCCGCCCAAGATGCCCGGCCACATGCCTGGCATGCACGGGCGCCCGCAGATCGCGCCGCGCGCCATGGCCGCCAAGGAGGATTTCGTGGAGGGCGACTATGTCGTCTATCCGACCCACGGCGTCGGCAAAGTGGAGCGCATCGCAACGGAGGAGATCGCCGGCCACAAGCTGGAGTTGATCCACATCACGTTCGAGGAGAACCGCATGACGTTGCGGGTCCCCGTGGCGAAGGCGAGGACCGCCGGGCTGCGTAAGCTGGCGACGCGCAAGCTGTTCGACGACGCGCTGGCGCTGCTGAAGGGCCGTGCCCGCATCAAGCGCACGATGTGGTCCCGCCGCGCCCAGGAATACGAGGCCAAGATCAACTCCGGCGACCCCATGGCCATCGCCGAGGTGGTGCGCGATCTGCACCGCAACGCTGGCCAGCCCGACCAGAGCTTCAGCGAGCGGCAGATCTACGAGGCCGCAATGGACCGCCTGGCCGCCGAGATGGCCGCCCTGGACGGCACCGACAAGGCCACCGCCGTGGTCAAGCTGGCCGACTATCTCAAGTCCATCGTGAAGGGTGCCGCTGTCGAGGTGGACGCCGAAGGCGCCGAGGTCGAGCCGGAAACCGAGGAAGCCGAGTAGCCCGCTTCCACCTCTCCCTCCGGGACAAGGCCTGGGTGAGAGGGTCTGTCCGCAAGCAACAACCCAGACGACAAAAAGGCCCCGGGGACCGCTCCCCGGGACCTTCTTCGTCAGTCCACCAGCCTAGTTGTTGTTGCTGCGCCCGCCGAAGAGCTGCAGCAGCAGCGTAAACAGGTTGATGAAGTTCAAGTAAAGCGTCAGCGCGTCGAACACGCTGCGCTTGGCCGCGGCGTCCGAGCCTTCGGCGTAGGCATACTGCGTGTAGTCACCCTTGATGCGCTGGGTGTCGTAGGCAGTCAGGCCCACGAAAATCAGCACGCCGATCAGGCTGATGGCGAACTGCAGCATCGTGCTGCCGATGAACATGTTGACCAGCGACGCAATGATGATGCCGATCAGGCCCATCATCAGGAAGCTGCCCATCGCCGTCAGGTCGCGCTTCGTCGTGTAGCCCCACAGACTCATGGCGGCGAACGTGCCAGAGGTGATGAAGAACACCTGGGCGATGCTGCCCATGTTGTAGATTAGGAAGATGTTTGAAAGCGACACGCCCATAGTGGCCGCGAATGCCCAAAACAGTGCCTGCGTGGCGCTACGTGACAGCCGGTTGACGCCAAAGCTGAGCACCAGCACGAACGCAAGCGG
>JANOOM010000013.1:0-1787 GCA_031421335.1 Armatimonadota bacterium | reverse complement strand
GTGTCGAAGCTGCCGGTCGAGATGTAGAAGACGCGCGTTCCCAGGCCCGCCGCGATGAGCTGGGCGATCTCCTGCATCCCGCGCCCGAAGGGGGTGGTTGGATACTGGACGGTGGAGTGGTACTTCTTGATGCCCGCCGAGATCCGGTCGGCGCTGTCATAGGTCTCCTGGGCGGTCTCCTGGAAGAAGCGGCCATAGGGGGTGCTGCCGTCGCCCATTTGAACCTTCTTCAAGGCGGCGGTGTGGGCATCGCCGTCGGCGGTGTGCGGGAAGACGAAGCCGAAGTTCGCCAGGCCCTGGATGCTCGGCACGGCGGCGTGGGCGCTGGTGAGGGCTTCGCTGGCCTCATTGCCGATGTTGATGCCGGTCAGGGGGGAGGTCCGCCCGGACCGGATGGCGTCGAGGTAGCGCCCGACCCAGCCTTCGGAGGCGATCTTCTCGGGTTCGGCGGTCTGCCAGATCTCCATGGAGCGGAAGTGACTGTGATTGGGGTTGGGGTAGCCGACGCCCTGGATGATGGCGAGGCGGCCCTGGTCGTAGAGCGCCTTCATGCCGGTCATGACGGGGCTGAGGCCGACGTGGTCGGTGAGGTGGAGCACCTTGCCGTCGGCGTGGGCCAGCACGGGGCGGGCCTTGTGATAGGCAGCGTCGGCGTAAGGGACGACGGTGTTAAGGCCGTCGTTACCGCCGGTAAGCTGGATGACGACGAGGGAGCGCTTGCTATTCGCGCCGCCCGCGCTGAGGGCGCTGCCGGCAACCGAGTCGGCCCAGACCATTTTGGCGAGCCAGGGGGGGACGGCAAGGCCGACGGCAACGGTGGTGGCGCTCTTCTTCAGGAAGTCTCTGCGGGTGACGGACATGGTTGTTTGCCTTTCAGAAACCCACCCCGGCGCTGCGCGCCGACCCTCCCGAAACGGGAGGGTGGGGTGAGAGGGTGGTCGGTCGGTTTTGTGTGATGAATAGCAGGCAGGCCAGTCAAGGGAGCGCCACTAGAGGGTGCCGTTGGTCCTTGAAAGCCTCCCGAAAACCCTCAGCCTGACCCTCCCGTTTCGGGAGGGTCGGCGCGCAGCGCCGGGGTGGGTTCAGGAAACTTGGTATTCGGGCGTCGCCATGATGAGCGGGATGACGCCGCGCAGGCGGCCTTCAAGGCCGCCGTAGCTCGGCCCGCGCATGCGGTTGTAGCCGCGGCCCCCGTTGCGCTGACCGCGGCGGAAGGGAGCTGGAGCAGGCGCCACGAAATCCGCGTTTTGCGTGGTGGCGGGCGCGTCTGTCCCCTTCACATAGTCCACCAGCGTCTGCCGCGTGGCGGGCGTAAGCGGGAGGGGGCCGAGCGTTTCGGCGAGAAAATCCACCCAGCCTTCGGGCGAGAGGTTGTTTTGCTGGACGTAGTCGGTCAATCGCGGCGCCTGGCCGCCAAGCAGGACGCGCGAGTTCGAGATGGCGTTGGCGAAGGCGATGCGGGACATCAGGGTGGACGTGTTGATCCAGGCGGTGCCGCCGTCCCAGCCCTTGACGGTGGGCGGAGAGAACAGGTCCTGGCCCATTGAGCGCATGGCGCCGGGCAGGCCGGCGAGGAGGGCGATCTTGCGTCCCGCCGCGAGCTGGGCGGTGGGCGCGGGGGCGGCGAGGGCCGGCGCGGGCTGGCCGGTCCCGCCGGGTGCGGCCTGGGCGGCGCGCGTGGCGGCTAAGTCGTTCGCGGGCGTGATGTCGGGGAGGGACAGCTCGACGGCCTTGCTCATGCCGAGCATGTTGACGGTGCCGATGACGTACTGGGCGGGCGACTTGAT
>JANOOM010000012.1:0-3900 GCA_031421335.1 Armatimonadota bacterium | reverse complement strand
GCCCGCCGTTGCCACGCCCGCTTACAGCCAGATCGTCTCAGAGAAGGTCTCCCCGGATGGCGGCAAGACGTGGGGGGACGAGATCGTCCTGGCCGCGCAGCTCGGCGGGGGCAGGCTGCGGCCCGGAATGCCGGTGGTTTCCCGGATGAAGAACAGCCAGTACATCGCGGTGTATGAAGTCATCGGGGTGGGGGACGGCGACGTCTACTTCAAGACGTCACGCGACGGCCTCACCTGGCCGCCCGGCATCGGCGTCCACATCCCGTGTCAGCACGCGGGACCTTGGGTGATGACGCTGGCCGACGGCCGCCTGGTCGTTTCTTCCTGCTCCAACCAGGTCTCCACCAGCGACGACGACGGTGCGACCTGGCTGCTGGCGACCCCGCCCGCGTGGCCCATCGGCCACGTCCTTTCCTGGCCGGCCATTTACCAGACCGGCCCCGACACATTGGCCGCGATGAACACCTTTCACGGCGTCAACATCCGCTGGGGCACGATCCGGCCCTCTAAACCTTGGCCCGCCGTCCTCACCGATAGCTTCACGGCCGGGACCGACACCGGCTGGACGCACTATGGTGGCCAATACAGGTTCGCGGACGGGGCCTACGTCCTGAACAACACTGCCACGACCGGCAAGTCGCTGACCGGCGACCCCGCCTGGCGCGACGGGACCTTGGAGGCCGACGTCATGCTCGCCTCGGCGGGCGACGCGGGCCTGATGCTCCGCACGACGAGTGCCGACTTCTCCGGCCCGGATGCCGCCTTCGGGTACTACGTCGGTTTGGACTCGTCCGGCGCCGTCTTCCTCAGCCGCAACGTCAACGACTACACCGAGCTTGCGCGCGCCCCCTTGGATGTCCCGCTCAACACCTGGCAGCATGTCAAAGTGACCCTGCGCGGGGCCGTGATGACGGTCTACGTCGGCGACATGGGGAAGCCGAAACTGCGCGTGTCGGACAGCTTCTTTCTGCACGGCCAGATCGGCGTCCGCGCCCACAACTGCAACGCCGAGTTCCGGCGCGTCCGGTTCGCGGCGCTGCGCCAGCGGCGGTAGGGGCGAACCTCGTGTTCGCCCTCCCGTGGCGTAGGGGCGTGATTTATCACGCCCTCTTCATCCTGTCAAGTCTGTTGTCCTACCCACCGCCCCTTCGCCGCCGCGATCCGGGCCACCGACTCGTCAATCCGCGCCTCCGAGAGCCGCCCGGTCGCGACGGCCTGCACCAGCGCCTGCTGGATCTCCCGCTGCGTTTCCTCGGTGTGGCAGCACAGCAGAACGTCCGCGCCCGCCGCGACCGCCAGCACGGCGGCCTCGGCCGCTCCCCACCCATCGGCCACGCCCTTCATCTCCAGATCGTCCGTGATGATCAGCCCTTCGAACCCTAGCTCCCCGCGTAGCAGCCCCGTCAAGATGGCCGGGGACAGCGTAGCGGGCAGCGCAGGGTCGAGGGCGGGGAACAAGATGTGCGAGGTCATCACGGCGGCCAGTCCTGCCTCTATTGCCGCCCGGAACGGGACCATCTCCACCGCCTCCAGCCGCACCCGATCATGCCCGATGCGCGGCAAAGCATGGTGCGAGTCGGTGTCCGTGTCGCCGTGGCCGGGGACGTGCTTGCCGCAGGCCAGAATGCCCGCGTCCTCCTGGAACCCGCGCACTGCCGCCGCCCCCATTGCCGCGACGAGGGCTGCGTCGCTGCCATACGCCCGGTCGCCGATGACCGGGTTCTTGGGGTTGTTGTTGACGTCTAGGACCGGCGCGAAGTCCCAGTTGAACCCTATCTCGCGCAGTTCCTCGCCGATCCGCCGCGCCGACGCGCGGGCCTGCGCTGGGTCGCCTGTGTCACCAACGGAACGCGCGGCGGGGCGGGCGGGATAGAGCGGCGGGCCGAGTCGCTGGACCCGCCCCCCTTCCTGGTCCACGGCCACGAACAGCGGCGGCAGACCGCTCGCTTCGGCCCGCGCTTGGAGCGCCCCGATGGTGTCCCGCGTCTGAGTGGGCGTCCCGACGTTGCGGCCCATCAGGACGACCCCACCTATGGCAAACTCGTCCACGAGGGCGGCGGCATGGGGGCCGACGGTGCGGCTCTCTTCGGGCGTATCGCCGGTCCAGCCGAACAGGAGCATCTGGCCGATTTTCTGGTGGAGTGTCATGGGCATATCAGTGTACGTCCGGGGGCGGCGTGTCCGAGACCGGCACGGTGAAGGTCATCGGGATCGTTTGGAGGTCCACGCGCTGGTGGAGGATGACGGTGAAGTCTTTCAGAACCGGCGGCAGATCCGCGCTGAACGGGATCGGTTTGACGCCTTCGGGTGTGGGGTGCCAGGCGGGGCTGCGCGGTGTGTTCACCATGAACCGGGTTCCCTCGACCCCCTTCTGCGTTTCTTCGCTCTCGATGCTGTAGTCGGGTGCGAATGTGATGTGGGTATTGACCGGCTTCCCGAAGGTCCGTGCCAGAGGGGAGTTCGGCAGAGCCACCTCCTCCCCCATCTTAGGCTTGGTGGAGAGAAGAAAAGATAAGGTGGCATAAAGTGACTGCTGCTGGCCCTGCCCCTGCGCGGGAAGCCTGACGACGATCCCGCTGGAGGTGGTTGCTGTCAGCGTGCGAGGCAAAACGAGATAACCATATCTGGCTCGAGAAGATCGGTACTGCTCTTCGTCCCACTTCACGGCCAGATCATGGAACGTCACCTGCTCGTCGTATGTCTCGAACTGGCGCAGCTCGCAATCTGCCCGCACATAACGACTTGCAGAGCGGTAGGGCGCAGGAAAGTCCATGGAGGGGATGCCGGAAGCGGTGGTGTCCTGCCTCGTAAAGACGCCCCCCCGGCTCAGGATCGGCGGCCAGGTGGTGGCCCCGTCCGCGCGGCGGCGATCATGACTCTCCCACTCCGACCACCGATCGTTGGCCGCAAGCTCCCATTGGTGAGAGTTTGGCGGCAGTATCGGGCGCACCCGGAGAAATATTCTGTTGCGGCCTCGCCAGGCCACCGCCGTGGTGGTGATGCCGGCTTTCATCACGCTGTCCGTGACTTGGGGCGCGTCAGGAATCGCATGGCGCATGTTCGGCAGGCGCGTGATGCGCCATCGGGGGAAAGGCCCGTTACCAGGAACGAGGGTTACGGTAATATATCGGCACTCGCTGGAGTAGCCGCCGGGGACCTCAACACGGTAAAACTGCGGCTCCGCCTGGGTGCCGATGATTTTCCAGTTTAGCGGCGTGACATCACCATTGGAGGTCTGTGCCGAGGCTTGTATTGGTATGCTTCTAGTGTCAAAGCTGCTGCCGTACACGAAAACGCCCTCGGAAGTCTGGTAGTGGGTGGGGAGGTTCGGGAAGGCAGACGGGCGGATGAGGAGGACTGCGGCATCTCCGCTGTCATCGTTGCTCCTGCCATCGTTGCTCCTGCCATCGTCTTCCGGGGTCTGAATGTCTTCCAGGGTGAAGCCGTTCTGGCTGCGCGGCGTGGAAGCGTCCAGGACCGGCGGCAAGTGCAGGGCGTTAACCCAGCCGCCGCGCGCCGCGACGTACCAAGTCGCCGCGCCCGCCAGCAGCAGGGCGAGCAGGCCCAGCCGCGCCAGAGGGCGGCGCCAGAGGAGCCGAAATGTCGGGCGGGTTGCCATGGCTATTTGTTCGCCTTCCGTCCGCAGATCTCCTGCCGGCGACTAGGGCAGCGTCACGGCCCCCAGCAGGCGTGGGCCGCGCGCCCCGGTGGCAGTGGGGACGTTGGCGGGTATGCCGTGCATCCGTGCGGCGGCGAGCAGGGCAAAGGCGAGGCTCTCTTTGGCCCCGGCGGGGACGAGTCCGGCGTTCGTTGGGAAAGCATCATGGGTCTCGACGGTGACGGTCGGCAGGGCGCGTCTCAGGCCGTTCATCAGGGCGCGGTTGTGCGTCCCGCCGCCCC
>JANOOM010000011.1:0-5922 GCA_031421335.1 Armatimonadota bacterium | reverse complement strand
TGAACTTGTTGGCGCGGTTTCAACCGCCCGCTTTCCATACGGTCTCTGAATGGGTCGGCAAGTGTGCAGGAATCTCCGCGCCGCGCCGCGAACTTAGGAGGACGCAACTTCGACGGGAGACTCACGATGCAGTATACGAGTTTAGGCCGGACGGGCCTCAAAGTCAGCCGCCTGTGCCTCGGCACCATGAATTTCGGGCCACAGACGACCGAGGAAGACAGCTTCAAGATCATGGACCACGCCCTGGACCTGGGCATCAATTTCTGGGATACCGCCGACGTCTACGGCTGGAAACAAGGCGAGGGCTACACCGAGCAGATCATGGGCCGCTACTTCGCCCAGGGTGGCGGGCGGCGCGAGAAGGTGGTCCTTGCGACCAAGTTCTTCGGCGGCATGGGCCTGGGCGAGATGAAGGACTGGCCAAACACCAACCGCCTCTCCGCCTTGCACATCCGCCGCGCCTGCGAGGACAGCCTCAAACGGATGCAGACCGACTACATTGACCTCGAACAGATGCACCACATTGACCGTGAGACGCCCTGGGAGGAGATCTACCAGGCGTTCGAGACTCTGGTGCAGCAGGGCAAGGTGGTCTACTTTGGGTCGTCCAACTTCGCCGGCTGGCACATCGCGCAGGCTTCGGAGATGGCGAAGCACCGGAACTTCTTGGGCCTGGTGTCCGAGCAGACCCACTACAACCTGAACGTCCGCAAGCCGGAACTGGAAGTGATTCCCGCCTGCAAGCAGTACGGCCTGGGCTTGATCCCCTGGTCGCCGCTCGCCGGCGGCCTGCTGGGCGGCATCCTGCAAAAAGAAGCCACGGGCCGCCGGTCCGGCATGGACATCGAGGCCAAGCGCCCGCAGCTCGAGAAGTGGGAAGGCCTGTGCCAAGAACTCGGCGAGAAGCCCGCCGACATGGCCCTGGCCTGGCTGCTCAAGAACCCGGTCGTGACGGCCCCCATCATCGGCCCGCGCACGATGGAACAGCTCGACGGTTCCCTGCGCGCCCTGGAGATCACGATCAGCGACGAGACCTCGAAGAAGCTGGACGAGATCTTCCCCGGCCACAAGACGGCCCCGGAAGACTACGCCTGGTAGAGCGGGGACCGAGATAGAGTAAATTGAGCGCCGGGCGAATGCCCGGCGCTTTTCAGATTTGTCCAAGGGACAAGTGAGTAGGGTTTCAGGGACGGGTTTCCGTGGGCGAATCTTCGGCTGATCTTCTGTCCCCTGTTTCACTGTCCCCTGGACAGGTCCGACGTGGAGCGAGTGAATTTATTTACTCGTCTTGAACGCGCCCCCGGCCTCAGCGCGCCCCTCTGATCCCCCGGGCCAGGTTGTCCCGGGCGCCCCCTCTGAGCAGCCTGACAGTCCCACCCGCCGGGACCACGCATGGCGCCACGGCAGACCCGTGCGTCATCGTGACCGTGTAGCGGCCCGACAAGAGCGCATAAGCCGCGGCGGGCGCGTCCGCACAGCGCAGCCGGTAGGAGCCGGGCGGCTGGTCGGCGAAGCCCAGCACCCCGCCGCCGCTGCCCGATGTCCACGTCGCTTCAACAGGGCGCCAATGGGCGCCCAGCCTGCGCGAGAGCGTCAAGGGGCCTGTCGTCCCCGTCTCGATGCGCGAGAAGGACCGGGACGCCGCGAAGGCAACGTTGCTGCCCAGCACGCCCGCCGCTGTTCGCGCAACAGGTTCATAGGCGGCGCGGCACGCACAGTGCCCGCCCGCACCCGCCAGTATGACCCGGTACGTCCCGACCGGCTGCATCGGCACTGGGATGTAGTCATACACATCATAGACGCCGGGGCAGCGCGGCAGGCCGTTTCGTCCGCCCATCGCGCCCACCATGTATCCCATGATGGCCTCGATGGGGGGGCGCATGGTGCGGAGGAACGTCACGTCCCGCGACCAGACTTAGTCGTCATAGACGGCGCAGACGAACCGGGGCATCTGGTCGAAATGCTCGTGCGGGCAGAGCCAGAACCGGGAGCCGTTGGAGGGCCACACATACCCAGCCGGCCATGCACCCGGCGCGCTGATGCCGTCAATGTTCGTCTTCAGCAGCAAATCACGCTGGGCGGCCTTGTCAACGGCGTCATCGGTCCAGTTGACTTTGAGGCCGTTCCACTCGTACCAGTCGGACGAGCCGAGCAGGGCGGACCAGTTGGCCTTGACGCCGCCCGTCGTCCGCCCCAGCCCTTGCAGCGCCCAGAAGTCGTTCAGGGCGCGCGTCACCGAGGGCTGATCGGTCTGATATTGGGGCGCCTGAGCGCGGGCGGAAGTGAGTGTAAGCACAGGCAGGACGGCGAGGAGCAGCAGGAAACGGGGGCAGTGGGTCATTTTCTGAGCCTCCTGGATTAGCGCAGCGAGAAAGGACAGGGATAAGGCGATCTGGAAAGAGGGCGCGATGAATCGCGCCCCTACACGCATGGCACTCGGTCGGGGTAGGACTTGTCCCTATCTTCTTTCCCTACTCAAACAACAGCTCGATGTCCTGCCGGGTCAGGTTCTTGAAGAAGCCGCCTTCGGTCGAGATGAGCTGGCTGACCAGGGCGCGCTTGCGGTCCTGGAGCAGCAGGATCTTTTCTTCCACCGTCTCGCGCGTGATCAGCTTGTAGACAAAGACCGGCTTGTCCTGGCCGATGCGGTGCGTCCGGTCGGTCGCCTGCATCTCGACGGCGGGGTTCCACCAGGGATCAATGTGGATGACGTAGTCGGCGGCCGTCAGGTTCAGGCCGACGCCGCCGGCCTTGAGGCTGATGAGGAACAGCGGCAGGTCGGGGTCGTTCTGGAAGGCGTCCACGCGCCCCTGCCGGTCGGTCGTCTTGCCATCAAGGTAGGCGTAGGGGACGTGGGCGGCGTCCAGGCTCTCGCGCACCAGCGAGAGCATCTGGACGAACTGCGAGAACACCAAGGCTTTATGCCCCTCGGCGCGCAGGGTGTCCAGGGTTTCGAGCAGGGTGTCGAACTTGCCCGACGTTGCCTTGGAGTCGGGCTCGACGAGGCGGGGGTGGTTTGCGATCTGGCGCAGGCGCAGCAGGCCCTCCAGGATCTTCATGCGGGCGTCCCCGACGCCTTCCTTGTCCACGATACCCATGATCTGCGCGCGGTAGAAGTCGCGCGTCTTCTCGTAGAGCTTCTTCTGGCCCGGCTCCATTTCGGTGTACAGGATACGCTCGGTGCGCGGCGGCAGGTCCCTAGCGACCTGGTCCTTGGTGCGGCGCAGGATGAAGGGGTGGACCAGGCGGCGCAGAAAGGCGGCGGCCATCTCGTCTTGGCGCTTCTCGATGGCCCCGGCGAACTCGGTACGGAAGTGTTCCAGGCTGCCGAGCAGACCGGGGTTCAGGAACGAGAACTGCGACCACAGTTCAAGCGTCGAATTCTCGACCGGCGTCCCCGTCAGGGTCAGCTTGTGGTCGGCCTGGAGCAGACGCGCGGCCTTGGCGGACTGGGACACGGGGTTCTTGATGGCCTGGGCCTCGTCCAGCACGACATAGTGGAAGCGGTGCTTGCGGAGCATCTCGATGTCGCGCAGCATGATGCCGTAGGTGGTCAGGACCACATCATATTCGTCGAAGTCGGCCAGATCCTTGGCGCGCGTCGTGCCCGCGTGGTTCAGCAGCCGCAGGGTGGGCGTGAACCGCGCCGCCTCGCGCTCCCAGTTGAAAACGAGCGAGCGTGGCAGGACGAGCAGCGTGGCCGCCTTCGCTTCGTGGCTCTCCGCGAGCGATTGCAGGAAAGCAAGTGCTTGAACAGTTTTCCCAAGCCCCATGTCGTCGGCCAGGCAGCCGCCGAAGCCGTACTCGTGCAAAAAGTGCAGCCAGTCGAAGCCCGACTTCTGGTAGGGGTGCAGGTTCGCCTTCAGGCCATCCGGCAGGGGGCGCGGCACGATCTCGGAGAAGCGGCGCAGGTTCTCGCGGCGGCGCTGGAACTCGTCGTCGGCCTGGATGCGGTCGCCTTCCATCAGAAGCTGGTCCAGCAGTGTCACCTGCGCGCTCGCCAAGCGCAGGCCCTCGCCCGAGTCCTCGGACATTGAGAACAGATAGCGGTACTTTTCCAGCCACTCTGCCGGGATCTCGCCGATGGAGCCGTCAGCCAGCTTGACATAGCGCTCTTTGCGGCGGGCAGCCTTTCGGACCTCTTTCAGCTTCACCTGCGTGTCGCCGAAGTGGACCACACCGTCCACGTCGAACCAGTCAATCCCCGACGAGACGCTGAAAGAGACCGTCGGCCGGCTGCGGTTGACGCGGGCCGAGGTCAGCTCGCGCTCGCCGTAGATCTCGAAGCCCACTTCGGTCAGGCGCGGCACCTGGGTCAGCAAGAAGTCTACAGGCTCGGTCTTAGCGCGCAGGACGAAGTAATCCGGCTGCTCGCCGCGCTTCAGCCCGTGGCCGCTGGAAAGGGCCTCCCACCACGCCTGCTCGCGCTCGGGGCGGCGCGCGACGCGCAGGAAGGTGAGGGTGTCCGGCTTCCGCAGCAGCATCGTTTCGGGCAGCGCCTTGTCGTAGGTCGCCTCGCTCGCCCCGTAACCGAACCGGAGCTGCACCGCCAGGCTGCCCTCGGCCTCGGACAGATAAAGGCGCGGGACCGGCTCGACCCCGGCCTCCTCCTGCCAGACGATGCCCCCGCCCGTCACCGGGACTCGGGCGGCCAGCGGCAGCAGGTAGGTGTCCAAAAACGCCTGCGTGTCATCGGGCGGCACCAGCAGGTCCGGGTTGTCAAGAAGCGTTGTCACCAGGGCCGCGCCGTCTTCGACTGGGTAGAGAGTGTTGCCGGACAGGAGCCACAGCGGGTCGGAGGAGACCACGGCAGTCTTCTCGGGCGTCAGGGCGAACGTGCGGTCGCCCAAGGTCATGGAAGGCAGCAGGGCCGTGCCTTCGGCGGTCTGGTTCAGCTCCACCTGGGCCTTGCCCTGGGCCCCCGAAACGCGCACCAGGGTCTGGAGCGGGTCGGTCTCGCGGCCCCGGAACAGGAAGCCGCCGGCCAGCAGGGGCAGCAAGGCGCGGCATTCGAACGACCGCTCGTAGTAGGGGGAATAAGACTGGCCAGCCAGGGCGGCGAGGTTCAATGTGGCGTCGCCGCCTGACGCGCTGACGAACCGGCGCGGGTCGCTCTGGGCGCGCAGGGGCTTGGCCTGCCGGGACAGGGCTTCCTGCTTGATCGTCTTCGCCAGGGCGTCGGCGTCCCCCAGCATTGACTCGTCGAAGTGGCTCAGGGGCAGGCTGTAGGGGTAGACCGCCCACTGGGAGTGGCGGGACTGGAGGCTGAAAAACAGCACCTGCCGGGCGGCGGGGGCGGCGTGCTTCGGCTCCGCCCGGACGGCCTGGGCCAGCACGTTCTCCCAGGTCTGGGGCGGGTGGACGCGCAGATAGTTCCGCAGAATGACGGCGGCGGCGATCTGGTGCTTGCAGACGATATCGGGGTCGCCGCCGCTGAGGGGGCAGTCACAAAAGGAGTAGACCCCGCCTTGGTCCACGCCGAAGTGGACTTGATAGACCTGGGTCCCGGTCACGCGCGCTTCGGCCTCGTCGCGCTCGACGCGGGCGAGCCGGACTCGGCCCTGCTGGGAGTAGGCCATGCCGCGCCGGATCGTGCCCGCATCAGTGCGCGCCAGCATCGCGTCCACGCTCAGCGTGTCCGCTGTCAGAAGAAGTTTCGTCATCCGTCTCCGTTTGCTCCGTTCACTCTAGCCGACGTCCGCCGGACTCACCGCAGGGTTTGCCGCCGTTCGCGGTGCTGCTGTCAACAGTGCCGATGTACCCGTCCAGGGCCTCGGCCAGAGACACGCCCGCGAACTCTTTGTTCAACTCTGCGTATTTCTGGGCGGGGCTTCTCAGATCGCGGCTCACTAGTGTCAGGAGGTAGTCGCCCACCTCCTGACCCTTCTTAGCGGCTTCGTGCAGGCGCGCTTCTTCCTCCGC
>JANOOM010000010.1:0-3297 GCA_031421335.1 Armatimonadota bacterium | reverse complement strand
GGCACTGGAAGGGCTGGCGGTGGAGACCTAACCCCGGCGCGAGCGCCGACCCTTCCCTGTTAGGGAAGGGTAAGAATTGAGCCAAATCCTCTCAGACAAGAGGCAGCAGCGTCTCCGTAAATCTGCCTCTCACCCTTCCCTAACAGGGAAGGGTCGGCGCTCGCGCCGGGGTTAGGTCTCCACCGCCAGCCCTTCCAGTGCCCGGAAGATGAAGTTTGGCCGCCAATCCCTTTGTTTTCCCTCCGCCAGCCGCAACTCTGGGAAGCGGCGCAGCAATGTCCCCAGGGCGATCTGCCCCTCCATCCGTGCTAATGCCGCGCCCAGGCAGTAGTGGGCGCCCCAGCCGAAGGCCAGATGCCGGCCCTCCCGGCGGGCGATGTCCAGCCGGTCCGGGTCGGTGAACTGGACCGGGTCGCGGTTGGCTGCCCCCAGGCCCAGCAGGACGAACTGCCCGGCCTCGATCCGCAGGCCGTCCAGCGTGACCCGCTCCTTGGGGATGCGCGAGGTCCACTGGACCGGACTTTCGTAGCGCAGAAGTTCTTCAATGGCTGTCGGCAGCAGGGCGGGGTCCTGCCGCAGACGGGCGGCCTGGTCGGGGTGTGACAGCAGCGCCAGCAGCCCGTTGCCGATCAGGTTAGTGGTCGTCTCGTGCCCCGCCACCAGCAGCAGAAGGCAGTTGGCGATCAGCTCTTCCTCGGTCAGCGTGTCCCCCTGCTCCTCGGCGGCGACGAGCGCACTCAGGAGGTTATTGCCCGGCACGGCCCGCGTCTCGTCTACGATCCGCTGTAAGTAGTCCATCAGCTTGTAGATGCCTGGCAGGAAGGGCCTGACGGCCTCCCAGTCATTGCTCGCCGTCCCCAGGAAGTCGGCGAAGTCGTCCGACCAGTGCCGGAACTGGTCGCGGTCCTCGGACGGGACGCCCAGCATTTCGGCGATCACGGTCGCCGGCAGCGGGTAGGCGAGATCCCGGATGATGTCCAATTGACCCTGCTCGGCAAGGGCGGTGTCCAGGAAGTCGTCTGTCCACTTTTGGATATTGGGCCGCAGGCCCTCGATGACGCGTGGCGTGAACGCCTTGGCGGCCAGTGTCCGCAGGCGCGTCTGGTGGGGCGGGTCCTGGAACAGCATCTGCTTAGAGAGCATCGCATAGAGCGGCCCGAACTCTTCCGACATCTCGGGTGGGAGGCCACCCGCGTCGAACTTCTGCGCGCTCATGGCGGGGTGGGCGAGCAGGGCAGACACATCGGCATGGCGCGTGATAACCCAGACGCCGCGCTCCTCGTCCCACAAGCGCGGCACCTCCGCCTGGAGGCGCCGGTAGAGGGGGTAGGGGTCGGCGGTCGCCTCGGGCGCGAAGATGTCGTAACTCTGAGTCTCGCTCATCCTATGCCGATGACCTCTTCCAGCCGGTCCACCATCCGCGACAGCACGCCGAAGGCGCGCTGGATGGGGGCGGGTGAGGTCATATCAATGCCGGCCACTTTCAAAGCGTCCAAAGGGTACAGCGAGCCGCCCGCCTTCAGGAAGCTCAAATACCGCTCGGCGGCGGGGGCGCCCTCGGTTCGCACGTCTTCGGCCAGGGCGTTCGCGGCGGCGATGCCTGTCGCGTACTGGTAGACGTAGAACGGCGAATACAAATGCCCGAACTGCGCCCAGGTGATGCCAAGCCGGGCCTCGTCCATCTCCACCTGCCCGCCGTAGCCCTCGGCGAAGAAGCCGGCCAGGGTTCGGGTCATACCGTCCGCCGTCAGGGCCTCGCCGCGCTCAATTCTTTCATGGCAGTGCAGCTCAAAGCGCGCCAGCGTCGGCATGACGAACAAGTAGCGGTGGAAGTTGGAAATGGCCTCTTCGATGATCGTCAGCGTCTCGTCCCGGCCCGTCGCCTCGTCCAGCAGCTTGCCCCGAATCAATGCCTGATTGAAGTTGGAAGCCACTTCGGCGACGAACAGCGAGTAATTGGAGTAGACCGACGGCTGGTTCTGCCAGGTCAGATAGGAATGCATGGAATGGCCCAGCTCGTGCGCCAAAGTGCTGACCGAGAATAAATCGCCCTGGTAGTTCATCATGATGAACGGGCGTGTCCCCTTCATCCCCGACGAAAAGGCCCCGCTGCCCTTGCCCTGGCTCGGGGCGCTGTCCACCCAGCGGTCGCCGGTCAGCCCCGCGCGCATGGCGGCGACGTAGTCCGGCCCCAAGGCCCCCATGCCCGCGCAGAGCGTTTCGGTGGCTTCGGAGAGCGTGATCCTTTGTTCCACCTTGGGCATGGGGGCGGGGACGGCATAGGTCGGCAGGTCGGCGCAGGTCAAAATCTCGACCCCCAGGCCACGCCGCAACAGGCCCCAGTAGCGGTGCCAGATCGGCAGGTTCTCCTGAAACGTACTCAGAAGGGTGTCGAAAACAGCACGAGGGATAGCGTTCGGCGCGAGTGAGGACTCCAAGGCGGACGGATAGTGCCGGACGCGCGACTGGAACACGCTCTGCTTGATCCGGCCGCTCAGGCACGCCGCCAGGGTGTTCCGGACGCCCAGATAGCCGTCGGCATAGGACTCCCACGCCTCCCGCCGCCGCCCCTGATCGGGGTCCCGGACCAGCTCGCTGATTGTCCCCTGCGCCACTTCCAGAGGCTCGCCCGACGCGCCGGGAACGGGCGAAAACTTCAGATCCGCGTTCGTCAGCACGCCCGCCGCCGTCCCCAGGGCGCCCAGAGGCTCCGAGACCTGGGCCATCAGGGCCTCGACCTCTTCCGACCGCACATGCGCTCGCCGTCGGTCTAGCCGGTCGAAGTAGTGCGCGTAGACGGCCAGATCGGGCCGCTCCGACTGCCACCGCGCCAGCCTTTTGGTGGGGATTTGCAGCACCTCCGGCTCATAATACGCTGCTGCCGCCGCGAAGCGGGCGAGCAGACCCCCCGCCCGACTCGCCAGAGCGGCGGCGGCCTGATCGCCCGTGTCGCCGGCCCGCAGCATGGAGGCGTATAGGGCCACCTTGCGGGCGGCCATGCCGACTTCTTCCTGATGTGCCAGTGCCTCGGCCAGCGCCGCCGCCGACTCTCCCAGTCGCCCCTGATGGGCGGCCAGCCCTTCCAGAAGCCCGTCCACGCGGGCATACTCACTTTCCCACACTTCGGCGTTTGGAAAGACGCTCTCGACGCTCCACTTCTTGTCGTCCGGCACGTCCTGGCGCTTGGGCAGGGTCTCTGGCATGGGTTGGTTTCTCCTGATAAGTTAGTATTGTGCGGGGCGAACGTATGCGATGTGAACGCGGGCAGGAAGGGCGAACACAAGGTTCGCCCCTACG
>JANOOM010000009.1:0-2545 GCA_031421335.1 Armatimonadota bacterium | reverse complement strand
GGCGCAACTCGGCGGCGCTGCGGCCCTCGGACTCGGTACGGACGATGACGCCTGTTCCGGACTCGCGGAACTTCTGGACGATCTTCTTGAGCCGGTCACGCTCTTTGCCTTCCTCGATCTTGCGCGAGACGCCCAGGTTGTTGGCATCAGGCATGAGCACGAGGAAGCGACCGGGCAGGGAGACGCGCGAGGAAACACGCGAGCCTTTAGTGCTGCGCGGGCCTTTGACGACCTGGACCAGAAGCTGGTCGCCGCGCCGGACCAGGTCGGTGATGTGGAGATCGCGCCGGTTGCGGCGCGGGCCGCCGTCTTCGTCGTCTTCAGGCAGGATGTCGGCGACATAAAGGAACGCATTGCGCTCCAGGCCGATCTCGACAAACGCCGCGTCCATGCCGGGCAGGACGTTGTCCACTTTCGCTTTGTAAAGGTTGCCGACGACGCGCTGCTCGCGCTCGACGTGCAGCTCCGTCAGTTGCTTGTCCAGCAGGACCGCGATGCGCGTCTCCCGGTGGTCCACGTTGACGATGATTTCTTTTGCCATTTCGTTGTTCTTTCAGATCGCCCCTAGCGCTCCGTGCGCGGGGCGAAGAATGTTAGTGCCCGGTCAGGTGGCTCCAGAAGCGCCGTGCTGCGCCGCTGCCACTTTGCATCGCCGGGGGCACAGGTGCGGTCGGGGCGGCGAGCGCGGCGGGCGTCGCCAAGCCCTTCACCATAATCGGGCGCTCGCCAGGCCGCAAATAACCGTAAGAGCGGGCTTCGGAGGCGATGCCTTCGGTCGTCTGGAGGTAGCGGATATGGCGCGCGAGATCCGTGTTCTGGGCGACCAGGGCGGCGCTCTCGCGGCGGGTAGCGGCGAGCTGGTCGCTCTGGATACCGGCCTCGCGGTAGGGCCGGGCCGCCTTGGCGACGAGGCTGAACGCGAAGAAGACCAGGACCACGATCACGCCCAGCAGCAGGGTCAGCCGCGCCCACAAGCCTAAAATGCGCCTGGGCCGCTTCCAGCCCGACTTGCCGCGCCGCGACCGGCGGCGACGCTCCAGTTCTTCGGTTTCGAGGTGCATGATGTCTTGAACTTACTCCGGCCCCAACTCACTCCGGACGGAGAGGCTGGCCGATGCGATGGATCTTGATGAAATTCGTGCTGCCAGGCCGGCCCACGGGGACGCCACCGGTCAGCACCACGACGTCGTCGTTCTTGACCAGGCCGGTCTGCCCGGCGGCATCAATGCTGGCCTGCATCATGCTGTCGGAGTCGTCGGCCATCTCCACGATGACCGGATGAACCCCCCAGACCAGCGCCAGTCTCTGGTAAGTCTCGCGCAGGTTCGTCGCGCAGATGATCGGCGCGCGAGGCCGGTAGCGGGACACGACACGGGCGGTCCGCCCGGTCGCCGAGGCGGTCAGGATGGCCGCGCAGTTCAGGTCGTGCGCGATGTCGCAGGTGGCCTGCCCGACGGCCCCCGTGATGGACTGGCCGGTTTCGAGGTGCGTCTTCTCGTCGAGGATGCGGCTGTAGTCCAGCGACCCTTCCGTGTGGGTAGCAATACGCGCCATCATGCGGACGGTCTCGAAGGGGTACAGGCCGACCGCCGTCTCGCCCGAGAGCATGACAGCATCCGTGCCGTCGAAGATGGCGTTCGCCACGTCGGAGACTTCGGCGCGGGTCGGGCGCGGGTTTCGGATCATCGAGTCGAGCATCTGGGTGGCCGTGATGACCGGCTTGCCGGCCCGGTTGGCCTTGCGAATGAGCATCTTCTGGATGACCGGCACTTCGTCAATGGGCACCTCGACCCCGAGGTCGCCCCGCGCAACCATGATGCCGTCCACCGCCTCCATGATAGCGTCTATGTTCTGAACGGCTTCATGCTTCTCGATCTTTGCGATGAGCGGGATCTTGGCGCGAGCGGCCTCGCAGACCCCGCGCAGGACAGCGATGTCGCTGGCCGTGCGGACGAACGACGCGGCGACGTAGTCCACTTTCTGGGCGATGCCGAACCGCAGATCTTCCAGGTCTTTGTCGGTGACGGCAGCAATGGGCAGGAAGACGCCCGGCACGTTGACGCCCTTGTTGGAGGAGAGCAGGCCGCCGACGATGACTTCGCAAACCAGAGCATCAGAGCGCTTGGACCGGACGCGAAGCTCCAAAAGCCCGTCGTCGAGCATAAGGTGCGTCCCTGACCGGACTGCCTCGAATATCTCCGGGACGGGCAGGTTGATCTCGTTCTCGTCGCCCGGCACGTCGGCGAGGGTCAGCGTGACCGAAGCGCCGGGGCGCAGCAGGGCGCCCTCCCCGGCGATTGCCCCGACGCGCACCTTGGGGCCGGACAAATCTTGCAGCAGGGCGAGTGGGGTATCAAGCTCGAGGGCGATGGCGCGCAGGTGCCCGATAACCTCGGCGTGCTGCTGGTGTGAGCCGTGGGAGAAGTTGAGGCGCGCGACGTTCATCCCCGCTTCCACGAGGAGGCGCAGATTCTCGGGGCTGCGCGTGGCCGGCCCGATGGTACAGACGATTTTGGTTCGGCGCATCTTAATTTGGGGGCTTTCG
>JANOOM010000008.1:0-2688 GCA_031421335.1 Armatimonadota bacterium | reverse complement strand
GCGAGTCAAGCCGCTTCCCACGGAAGGATTCAAAGTGAGTGACGGCCGGTAACGGTGCGCGCCGCGCGCCAGAGCGCATCGGCCTGCCGACGGAGCTGTTCGGTCTGCACCTGGAGGTCACGCAGGGACCGGCGCGTCTGCAGCGATTGGGCGCCGTCGAGGGCATCCTTTAAACCGTTCGCGCCCCGCCGGAGTTCCAACCCGGTCACGGGCCAGTCGCCTTGCGGCGCGGGTGACCGGTCTCGGACCGCGAGGCGCGTCTTCAGATCGCTGACCTCTGCCTGCAACCGATGCACTTGCAGCCAGTTATACCCGCAGGCGGCGATGAGGACGACCATCAGGACGCGGGTGAAGAAGCGTCGGATCAACGGCTACCTCTTCTTTCCTTACTTACTTCTTCCGGCGCATCCAAGCTTTGCCGCGCCGCTCCACGATGTCTTCCCAGACCTGCACGCGCTTGGACAGTGGCACGAACGGTGTCCCGGCCCGCGTGATGATCCTCCGGGCATTGGTCCGCGCCGCGCCAGTCCATTTGGCCTTGTACGGCTCGTCCCCGCGCAAAAAGTCGAAGACCTGGCGGCCCTCCGCAATGGCCGACTGGATCGCCCGCGCCGTCAGCACCGTTCCCAGGCTGAGACGGGCCAGGGTCGGCTCGAAGCCGCCCTGGTAGTAGCACAAACGGTCGCCGTAAGCGAAGCAGTACAAAGAAGCCTGCGTCAGCCCATCCAGCCGCAGCGCGAACAGCCGCAGCCAGCCTTTTTGCAATAGCTGCCGGGCGGCGTCCCGGTGGAACGCCTGCACGCGCCCCCCTCCAAATACGCCCGGAAGCCACCGCTGGTTCCACCGACGCTGATGCAGCTCGAACAGATGACTCAGCTCGTCGTCAAGCTCGGCCTCGTCCGTCACCGGCCCGATCTCGACGCTGTAAACTTTGTGCAGGGCGCGGTCGTAGTACCCGACGTTCGTCCGGGTCTTTTTGCCCAGCCCTTGCAGCAGCATGTCCCACTCGGACGGCAGGGCGAGGTATGGGCAAGGCTCGCCCAATGCATCGAAGCTGGCCAGCTTGCCCTCTTCCAGGGGCCGCCGCTCGCGCAGGGTGCCGCCCTCGCGGAGCTGCTGGAAGTCGGCGATCTGCCACCCGCCGACGTGTTCCAGATAGCCGTATAGGCCTTCCGAAACGGCGTCCTCCCAGCCCGGCGCGGCCAGCACGTCCAAATAGTCCGACGTTCCAGTCCCGAGGAACGAGAGCCGGCGCAGTGCGGTCGCGTACCAGAACGAGGTCATCAGCGGCGCCAGCCCGACCAGAATGCCTTGGGCGTTCCGGAACGTCACCACGCGCAGGACGCGCCCCGGCGCCTGCCCGAAGTGCCGCCACCAGGCCGCGTTCCACTCCCAGGTCTGGAAGACGGTTGCTGCATGGCAAATGGAGGCGAGCCGCTGCCACTCCGGCTCCAGCGCGGCCAGCCCCGCCCTGCGGCGGACATCGGCCACCCGCACCCGTTCCGTTCCTGTCCACTTCATTCCGGCGTCGCCACGCGGTCATTATAGCAGAATCGGGCGGAAGTGTAAAGGCACGTTACGACGCTCAGAGGAAGAGCGAGAAGCGGCGGAGATGAGCGACGGTTTCGTGCAGTCCCTGCTTTTCAAGCGTGTCAAGCAACTCCGCTGCCGTCTTGGGCGGGTTGGTCAGCCCGTCGCGCTGCTCCCACAGAGCTAGCAGGACCGCTTCCGGTGCCGAGTCGAGTTGCCCCCGGATGAAGTCATCCGGGTGCTGGGCTATGATCCCATGGGGCTGCAAGGCTAGGGCGGGGAAGTCAGCAAGATTAAACGTGACGATCACATCGGCGCGCACGACAATTGCTGCGGCCAGAACATGCCGGTCATCAAGGTCAGGCAGAGTCAGTACAGGGATCAGGCTTTCATAGTCTGTCACGAGGCATTCACGCACGCTCCGATTCATCAGCGCACATGTCCTCTCCAGCCGCTCCCGCTTCAAGTCAGGACGGTTCTCCAGCAGACTTCTCACCCACTCTTCCTGAACTTGGAGTGTCCACTTGGCTTGAAATGGTCCCACGATTGCGAGATTCACCAGCAGATCGCGTAAGGGAGCGGGGTAGAGTACACACGCATCACAAAACGCGGTGAGCCAGGGCATGATTAGTACCCCATGTCGAGTTCCTGCGCTTGGGCGATTAATTCTTTTGCTGCCATCAGCCGCACTTGGTCATCACGCTTCTTATAGTCCATCAGGTCATCCCGTAAAATCCGTCGGTGCGTCCCGACCATGCGGAACGGTATCTGCCCATCCGTCAGCAAGCCGATGAGATAGGGCCGAGACACTTTTAGGATCTCCGCCGCCTGCTGCGTCGTCAGTTCCGCGCTCACCGGCGTGATGGTGACGGCGTTCCCCTGCCCCATCTGCGCGAGGACGTCTACCAATATCCGGGAGGCGGCAGGTGGAAGCTCGATGGCCTCACTTGGCCCGTCACCTTCGGGAAGCTGGATTTGAAGGCTGCGGTGCCCCTGCAAATACGCCGCTAGGCGTCGGCTGGCGTCTTTGGCTTGTTGGCTATCATTTTCGGTGGACGTCGCTGTCGGTGCGGCTTCAAGCAGGTTGCTCATGTTGCGTCTCCTCTACAAAGTATTATGCCACAGCAGCGGCACAAACGCAATATCCGAAATCAGAAG
>JANOOM010000007.1:0-6950 GCA_031421335.1 Armatimonadota bacterium | reverse complement strand
TCCACGGCCCGCCCATGGCGGTCTCGCAGGGCGGCGACCAGCGCATGGTAGTCCATCGTCGGGTGCCGGTCGCTTGCGACATCGGCCTCGATGCCGGTCTTGGCGACGCTCGGGATCAGCAGCAGCATCTTTGTCATGCTTTTCTTTTTATGCATGAATCGTGCCAACTGTCCGGACCGCCTCGACAAGGCGAGTATAGTTACGGGAAGCGTCGAAGCGCTCACAGGCGACCGCGCGGGCCGCGCCGGCGAGCCGGGCGCGTTGGGGCGCGTCGGAGGCCAGGGCGGCAAGCGCGTCAGCCAGGGCTTCCGGGTCGGAGGGCGGCACGACCCAGCCGGTCTCGCCGTGCGTGATCGCCTCCGGCAGCGCGCCCACGGTGGTGGTGACGACCGGAAGGCCCGCCGCCATCGCCTCCATGACGGCCAGAGGCAGGCAGTCGCCGCGCGTCGGGAAGACGAAGAGATCGGCCCGAGCGAACAATCCTAGCAGTGCGTCGGAATTCGGCTGGACATCGTGCCACACCGTCACATTGGGCAGCCCCTCCCCCACCCCGCGCGTCTTGGTAACGATGTGGAGGCGGACGTCCAGCGCGGGCGGCAGACGACCGAAGGCTTCCAGCAGGGTGTCGCCGCCCTTGCGCGCGAAGTCGCCCCCGACGAACAGCAGATGGACCGGCCCCGGCGGGCGGGTGGCGCGGTCGAAGTGCCAGCGGGCCGTGTCTATGCCGGGCGGAATGACCGAGACCTTACCGGCGGACACGCCGTAGTCGGCGACCAGCGAGTCTTTGGCCCACTGCGACCAGGCGACCAGGTGCCGCGCCGATTGGAAAGCGCGCTGGTTAAGGCGTTTTTTCAATGCCTCGATCCGGGCGTCGCCGCTCGGGACGTGGCCATAGAAGGCACCCAGTGCGTCGTATTGCAGGGGCGTCGCGTCCAGCGAGATCACGGACGGCACCCGCTTCATCAGACCCGCCGAGAACAGCGCCGTCACCTGCGTGTGGAACAGGGCGCCGTCGAGCCGCCCGGCCCGCCCGCGCAGGCCGAGCCAGGCGCCCAAAGAAGCGCGCAGCGACCAGTTGGAGCGGACGCCGGGCAGGCGTGTCCAGGCCCCGGTCATGCCGTCGTAGGGGAGGTCAACGTAGGTCGGGGCGATGTCCGGGCGCGCTTGGAGGACGCGCTTGAGGTTCTGCGCGTGTGTGGTGTGTCCCAGAGAGTGTTCAAGTGCGAATCCGAGGTCCAAAGGTGCTCCTAGCCGCCGGCCAGGACGCGGTCGCGCAGGGCCGAATAGATCAAGTGGCCGATGACCATGTGGGCGTCCTCGACCATCTGCATGTTGTCCGAGTGGACGACGACGTTGTGCTGCGCCTGGGCCGCCAGCCGGCCACCGCCGAAGCCGCTCCACCCGAGCGTGACCGCGCCGGCCAGGTGGGCGGCCTCGACGGCGGCGAGGATGTTCGGCGAGTTTCCGCTGCCGCTGATGGCGACTAGCAGGTCGCCGGGCCGAAGCCAGGTCCGCGCCTGGGCGGCGAAGACGTTGACGTAGTCGGTGTCGTTGCTCCAGGCCGTCAGCAGGGGGACCGAGTCGGCCAGTGACAGGCACTCCCAGGGCCGACCACCGTGCAGGAACATGTTCTTCTGGAAGTCGGCAGGCAGGTGGCTGGCCGTCGCCGCCGAGCCGCCGTTGCCGCAGAAGACCGCCCGCCGCCCGTTCCGGTAGTTGTCCCAGAGCAGAATCGTGGCAGCGTCTATCTCGTCGGTGGAGACATCCCGCAGCACGGCGGTCATGGCGTCCAGATAGAGGCGCGTGGGGTTCACAGACATGCCCCTCAGTATACTTGTATTATGGCTGGAATCGGCCCGGCCGATAGGCGCCGGAGGAGAGAAAGCTTACCGGGATCGCGGCGCGTTCATGAAAGGGCGCTCGAACAGGAGGTGGAACAGGTAGCCCAGGCCGACGGCCAGCGGGAAGACCAGCAGCAGCATGAACAGGACGAGGGCCGTGTTGGGGAGCCGCCCGGAAGCGTAGCCGCCCAAGGCGATGACGAGGGGCAGGTGGATCAGATACACGCTGTAGGAGATCAAGCCCAGCCAGACCAGGAGCGGGTGCGAGAGCGCCCGGTGCAGGCGCGTCTCGGGTCGGCTGCCGGCGAGGATGAGGGCGGCGAACGCGAGGCCCCAGAAGGCGTCCGTCAGCGTCTGGAAGTGCCCATGCCGTCCGTCGAGGACGGCGAGCGGGAAGATAACGCTGGGGAGCAGGGCGTCCGCCCAGCGCAGGGGAGACCTCTGCTCCGCGTGCCGGCGCGCGACCATCAGGGCGGTGAACATGCCGAGCGCGAACTCGAACCCGCGCCCAAAGATGCTGTAGGCCAGGACGTAGCCGTGCGCTTCGTCCACTAGGAAGTGTTCCCGCACCAGGAAGAAGCGGTACGCGGTACAAAGCAGCAGGACGGTCAGCAGCACCCCGCGCGCGCTGAAGCGGCGGTAGGCCTCGACCAGGACGGGGAACAGGATGTAGAGCTGAAATTCGAGCGCGAGCGACCAAAGGGAGCCGTTGAGGCCCAGGATGTAGCCCGGCCGAGTGTTGTGCAGCATCAAGGCGTGCAGGAGCAGCCAGTCGAGGGTGTAGTGGACGGAGGCGCCGTCATGGTGGCGCAGCGCCAGTGTCAGCGGCAGGACACAGGACAAAACGAGGGCGACGTAATAGGGAGGCAAGATGCGCCGGCAGCGCTTCCAGGCGAATTCCCGCAGCGTCGGCTCGCGCCGGCTGCCGCTCTTGACGAACGGCCAGTAGAGGCAGAAGCCGGACAAGACCAGGAACAGGTTGACGCCGACGTGTCCGAAGCCGAGCACGGCTGCGGCGTTGAAGTGGTGGGTGCCGGCGGAGAAGCCGACGGACCACATGCCCCCGAACAGCCAGCAGTGGTACAGCAGCACCATCAGCATCGCCAGACCGCGCAGACCGTCAATGAAGTGGAGGCGTGGCGCACGGCGGGTTTCGAGCAGCCCCGGCGTGGTAGCATTCAGCGGTTCGACAAGCACTGCGTTTATCCCTCGGACGGGCTTACGTATATAGGGGTTTATTTATAGGTAGACCTATATGACAACGATGCAAGAATCACGCCAAAGTGCCAGGAAAGTGTTAGGCCGGGCGATCCGCGTCCATCACGGCCAATATCTCGCGCATCTGGCGCCGGACGTTGAAGAACGTCTCACAGGATCGGCGGGCAGCGCAGCCGAGTCGTTGGCGCAATGGGGCGCCGGCGATCAGCGCCTCCAGCCGATCGGCGAGGGCCTCCGGTTCCTCGTGTCGGAGCAGATACCCCGTCCGCCCATCCTCGATCAGCTCCGGGATGCCGCCCACCGCCCCCGCGATGACCGGCAGCCCGCTGGCCATGGCCTCCAGGGAGGCGATGCTGCTGGCGTCCCCTTCCGTCGGCAGGCAGAAGATATCAGCCTGCTCATAGAGACGCATGATCTCGGGCGTGTTCGCCTTGAAGCCGCAGTGGACCCGCACCGACGGGTATCTGGGGGCGAGCGAGACGGTGCGGCGCTCGCCAGGGCCGAGGCCGTCGAACTCCTTCTTGATCTCGTCCGGGAGTTCGTTGGGCCATGTGACCATGTCTATCTCCCAGCCCTTCGTTTGGGTCGTTTCCGCCCAGTCCAGTAGGCGCAGGCCACCCTTCAGCGGGAACTGCCCCCCGACGAACAGAATCCGGACCGGGCCTCCTGTGCGCGCGGACCGGTCAACGAAAGGCCAGCGGTCCAGGTTCGCGCCCGGCAGCACGACATGGACTCGGTCCGGGTCCACGCCATAGTCGGCAATCAAGCCGTCCGCCGACCAGCGCGACATCGTGAAGATTCCCCGACAGGCGCGGTGCAGACGCCCATGCACGGCGTCTTTGAGCATCAGCACTGGCTTCGGCGCGCGGAACGCGGCATCATGCCAGGGGGCGAGTTCGCGTTTGCAGGATGGTGAGAAGTCCGTATAAAGGTAGCTGCGGTAACGCCGGAGGAACGGCAGGAAGCGGACCTGCATGGTCGCAAAGAACAGGGCATCCCAGTCGCCCCGTTCCTGGATGGCCTGTTGTGCATGCCGAAACTGATGGCGGCCATAGCGCATGCCGCCGGGCATCCCCGGCAGTCTCGCCAGGAGGTCATCCGACGAGTCCCCAGTCAGCGGTATCCATTCAATGCGGGCGACATCTTCCGGCGGGCAGCACTCCTTGAAATTCAGGAACTGAGTGTAGTGCCCGTGCCCCATGTGGAACAAAAATCCGATCTTGCCTGCCGCCAGAAGGCTCGTAGTTTCCAAGTAATTCCTCCTGATTATCCCGCCGACCGGAGAACGACAGTCTCTGAGGCCCCCAGGGATACGGCGCCTCGCAAACCACGAAAGAGGCCACAGCGCCCCTGACGTCGTGTCACCATCTATTTTACCACCGATTCATCCCAAGCTGTTCCTCATCAGTTCGGTCGCCACGAGCCGATTTCAGGAGAGGCGGAAGAAGTGGCCGGCAGATATGCCGGCCGGCCTCGGAGGGTGTTCGGGATGGTTGCCTGCCTGTTTAGGGCGTGGGGAACGCTGGGAAGGCGCCCAAGACCTCCTGGCCCATGTTATCCCAGTGGCGCTCGTCAGCCCACGGGCGGTGGTTGTACCAGTAGCTGGCGGCGGGGCCGACGTCTACCGACTCATACCGATCGTTGGAGGTGTGATAGAGTTGATGGACGAAGTAGACCTGGCACTGGTCGAAGGGCAGCGTGACCCCGGCCGGGAAGACGGCGTCTTTGACCACGAAGCCCTGCTCCATGATCACAGCCCGATTCTTGGACAGGTAGAGGTCGAACTTATGCCGCTTGTCCAGGTCGGCCATCGTGCCGTTAAAGGGTACCGCACACCACGGCCCGGAGCGGGCACAAATGCCGAAGCTGTCCGGCCCGACGCCGCTCGCCTGGTGCGTCAGGTGGATCTCGTCCGTCATGGCGTCAGGCTGGACGCCGGGGAACACGCTGAGCGTGTGGTCGGCGGTATGAATCCCCCATCGGAATAAGCGGCCGCTCAGTGTGGGCCGGCGGGCCGGGAAGTCGGCGAACTTACCCGGATCAGTCAGAGTGTCGCCCGGCTCGCCGACGAAGACCTCACAGTAGCGGCGACCGTCGTTGTGCATGTCCACCTCGAACGTCACGTGCAGCACTTTGCCACCGGAGAGGTCAGCGGTGGCGTTGGGCATCAACACCAGGGAAGCGTTATTGTTGTGAGTCGGGGTACTGATTCCCGGCGTGCCGCCGTCGTACAGCGTGTCCATGAAGTGGTTGCCCATGAAGAAGATCTTGGTGTTTTTCACGTCTCCCTGGTAATTGCGGATTGTCCACTTGTCGTTGCTGAACACAGCGTAGTTGCCGGGGGTGCCGTACCAGGTGCCCGCGATGGGCGTGGGGAGCGGCTGTTCGACGAGCGGATTTTCGCTACGGAAAGTGTCGAAGAAGACCTGTGACCCGGCCAGAGTGACGGGCCGGCTGGTGACGTGGAGCGGGGCGGAGGCGGCCAGGACGAAGGGGACATCCGAGGGGTCGCCCTGCCCGTTGATGGATGAATGCATCCCATCCATCTGCATCGCGCCAGGTCCGGCCATGCCGTCCATCGTCTGGAACGGGCCGAGCTTGTCCACGGCTTCGACCACAAGGTCCGCGCCCGCCGGATCCAGCCCGTTCATCTCGATGCTGAGGCTGCCGCCGCTATACTTCACTGTGTTGGGATGAACGAGGTTGTAGACGCGGTAGTCCAGGGCACCAGGCACGGCAGCAAAGGAGACCAAGGCGCTGTCGTCGTTCGCCTTGACGTCGGTGACCTGGACCGCCACGCCGGACGCGACGAGCGCGGCGGACAGCGCGACGGCGGTGACGGGCGCGCTGGGCAGGCTCTCGACGTCCGTCGTCCAGGGCAGGTTCACGCCGCTGACGGCGTAGGTATGTGACTCACCGGGTCGCACTGACTGGTCGTAGTAGTTCAGGCCCCACAAGCCGCTCGCAACTTTCTTCCCGTCCCGATAGACGGAGTAGGTATCACAGCAGTCGAAGCCCTGCCAGGTCAGGTGGATGCGGGGCGAGCCGGCGTTCCACTCGGGCGTGGCGACCACCGCCGTCGGTACGGGAGGGGCAGCCAACTGCCAGCCGGGCTGGTCGGGGTCTCTGGCACCCTGCGCGGTGACGATCGCGGCGGGGAGGCTCTCCGTGCCCGCCGCGTCCACGGCGGTGACGGTGTAAGTCATGCCGCCGTTGCCGTAGAAGAGGCTGGTAGGGACTGTGTAGGAGGTCGCCGTGACGCCTCTGGCGATCAGGGAGCTGTACTCGTAGACGTTGTAGCCGGCCGCGCCGGGGACTGGGGACCAGGTGAGGGCGTCCGTGGGGAGGCCCTGCCACAAGCCCTGGACGCTCAGGTTGACCGGGGCAGTCTGAACCGCGCCGGATGGCGGGTCCGGGGCGACGGCGGAGGCGGGGGACGACAGCAGGCTCTCGCCGCCCGGCCCGGTCGCCGTGACCGCGTAAGCGTAGGTGTGGCCGCTGCTGACGCTCATGTCGGTCCAGCCTGGCGCGGTCAGACCGTCCTGCGCTTTGACGCCGTCCCGATAGACCGTGTAAGAGGACGCGCCGGGGACGGCGTTCCAGTCGGCTACGATGTGCGCCATCGCCATGCCGCCGCACTTGGGGCAGGACGCGGCCCACTGCGGGGTCGCGGACAGACCGCCCGGCGCGGCAGGCGCAACGGGGGCGGGCGGGGCCGCTGAAAGGGCGATCTCGTCCAGGGTCCACGACGGCTGGGCCGTGCCGGAGGCGTCCTGCACCCAGAGTCCGTCCAGGTCGGGGGCATTGGCGACGCCGAGGTCGCGTAGGGGAACGGAGACGGACTGCCACTTGCCGGCGGGCAGGGGTCCGAGCGCGACGGCGGCCTCCTCG
>JANOOM010000006.1:0-4998 GCA_031421335.1 Armatimonadota bacterium | reverse complement strand
CGACCCTTCCCTGTTAGGGAAGGGTGGGAACTGATAGGATCAAGCAGGAAGCCCCCGTCTCTTGTCCAGAGGCGGGGGCTATCTCATGTGCGTCTTTGTCCTCACCCTTCCCTAACAGGGAAGGGTCGCGACTTGTCGCGGGGTTAGGTAGTCTCCGCAATCGCCAGATCGCCCGACACGGACTGGAGGCGGACGCTGCCGATCCCCGCGCCCACCTTGCCCGCCGTGTGCTTGTCGGTCACGACCGTCTCGGTCAGCGGCAGGCTGAAGGCCAGGGTGCCGTTCGTCGTGTTCATCTCGACCCGCGTGTCCGAGCCGGCGGGCAGAGACAGCCGCAAGTCGCCGCTGACCGTCGTGCCCGCGAACGACCCGGAGAACGGGCCGGAGAACTGCCAGCGGGCGTCCCCACTTACCGTCAAGAGCGAGACGGCGGGACTGTCGGCGCCTACCGCGTCAATGTCGCCGCTGACCGTCTTCACCGTCAGCGCCCCGGCCACGTCCCGCAGGACGGCGTCGCCGCTGATGGTCTCGACGTGTACCTCCTCGGCCCGCAGGTTCGTGACCTCGGCCGACCCACTCTGCGTCCGGGCCGAAATGCGCGCGCCGCCCGCGCCGCCCGAAACGCGCACGTCGCCGCTGGCCGATTCGAACGAGGCCGTGCCGGTCACCTGCGCCTTTTGGACGATGACGTCCCCGGAACGACTGGACAGAACGATCGTCAGGCCGGTCAGCCGCTCTGCCTCGATGTCCCCGGTCGTCGTTTCCACCAGCAAGCTGCCCGTCGGCACGTTCCAGCCCGCGACGCGCACGCCCCCCGCCGTGCTCGTGATCTTGGTGTCGCCGCCTTCCGCCGCCCACGGCTCGGTGACCTCTATTTCGCCGGTCGCCGTCCGCGCCGCAAGCACGCTGGAAGCGCCCTGCACGGAAACGTCGCCGAACGTCGTCGTTACTTCCATTGGCGTCTGGCGTGGGACCCGGATCTCGTAGTCCACGAGGAGCCGGTCACGGGCGTCCTGGGGCGCGGCGACGCCAATCTTGCAGCGGCCGTTCTCGACCTGGTGGGTCAAAAAGACCTGCTGCAACACGACGCGGGCATCCGCCTCGGAGCCGGCCCAGGCCGTCTTCGTCACGGAAGCCTGGGCCGCGCCCTCGGACCCCTCGACGCCGATGACGGTGACTTTCCCATACTTGTTTTCCAGGACCAGCCGATCCGCGCCCGCCCAACTGATCGCGTCAGTTGTCGTCTCGGCCGCTGAGGGCTGGCCGGTCGTGTTGGCCGGCTGCTCAGCGCGCGATGAGTCGCCCCCCCCCTCGAAGCTGAACTCGAACTTCAGGGCCTTGCGGCCCTCGCGGGCGGCCTTCTTAGCTTCGTTGCCCGCCGACCGGGCCGCCGTCTTGGCCGTGCGAAGGGCATCGTTCTTGAGTGAGTTCAAGCCGCGCATCGCCTCGTCCACGGCCTTGTTGATCTTGCCCAAGTCGAGATCGGGCTTGTGCAGATGGTCCATCATCTTGCCGGCGAAGGCCGCCGCCTGGCCCGCCGCCGCCGCTGCCTGGCCCGCCGCTTTGGCGGTCTGGGCGGCGCCAAGTTTTCCCTGCAAGTCGCCAAGTTTTCCTTGCAGCTCGGCCAGCTTCGCCTGCATGGAGGCCATGGCGGCGGTGTCCGGGACGTGCGGCGGCGCGACCGGCGGCACGGGGGGCACGGGGCCGGGCGCCGCGCTGGTCTCGCGGACGGCGCGCAGGAGCGAGTCGGCTTGTTCGGCCGTGATCTTGCCCTCGCGCAGCATGTTCAGAATCAGAATGCTTTCTTCGCTCATTGGATAACCTCCAGGTTAAGACTTAGGTGGGAATTTTGAGATCGGATGCGGGGGCGCCACTGTCCCCTTCGGATGGCTTGGCGCAGCAGGAACAGCCCTGCTGCAGTGCTGATGACAAAGCAGACGACGCTGGCCTCCGGGCCGAACGCCCCGCCGGTGACGGGGAAGGGGCCGGAAAGGCGCGACTGCAGCAGTGTGTAAAGCGGGGTGGCGGGTAGGCCGGAGTCCGCACTGCCGTAGACGGCGCTCTCGAAGAGGTTCCAGCCCCAGTGGATGCCGATGGGCAGCCACATTCGGCGCGTCAGCAGAAAAGCGGCCGTCATCGGGATGCTGGCCTCGGTCACGAGGAAAAGCGGCCCGACCAGCTTCTGCCCGAGCGTCAGCCCGCTGATCGGGTTCGTCAGATGGATCAGGCCAAACAACAGGGCCGAGACCACGAGCGCGATGCCGGTTCCCCAGCGCCCTTCCAGTGTTTGGAAGATGTAGCCGCGGAAAACGATCTCTTCGCTGACTGCGACCAGGAGGAAGAGCAGGAGCGGGACCAAAAAGCGCGCGTGCGGATTGATGCCGCTGACGTGGTAGGCACCCAGCGCGGCCAGCGCACCGATGACGAGGGAGAAGAGGAGAGCGCCGCCCAACAGGCCCAAGCCCGTTTCCAGGGCCAGGCCACGCCGCATAAGCCCCGCCGAGGCTGCCGAGCGCTTGTCCGCGAAGCGCACCATCAGGAGGAACGCGCCGACGGCGGCGGCCGCGAACACCCCCTCGGCGAGGAGCGCGCCGATTTCAGTCCCCTGCACGACAGGGACGTGTGCGGCGCGGAGCACGAGCGCCAGCGGCAGTCCGAGCGCCAGGCCCAGGGCCAAGAGGAGCAGGAGGAAGACGACGATGTGCGTGACCGGGAACGCCCAAAAGCGCCGCCCGAAGCCGGGGGTCGGTTTCGGGGGCGCTTCGGGGATCGGCATCAGTCCGTTGCTCAGGCTGCTCATGGTGTTTGCTGATCAGAGCCGCGCGAAGCTCGCGATGGCGGCCAGTGTGGAGGCCAGCATCAGCAGGACGATGACGCCGTCATAGAGCCGGTCCAGGGAGGCCCGGCGGGCCAGGCGCCCGGTGGGCGTCGGGGCCGCGAGTGCGTTCCATTCGACCAGGGCCAGATGCCTGCGCCGGGTCGTATGGGGGGCCTGTGTGTCCATCATGTTTTGTGTGTTCTCGTTATCGTTTTCGATGCGCTGCATGGTTGCCATGTCTGTTTCTATTTCCTCAGTCGTTCGTCTTGGTGCCCTCTGTCAGCTCCTGCAAGGCGGTCAAGCCCGCGTCGGCGTCCAGAGTGCCGTTCTGGATGGCGGACAGGATCTCGCGGCGCCGCGCCGCCTTGTCTTCCGCCGTCATCGGGGTGGGCCGGGCGGGCTGGCCCGCGCCGGAAAAGTCTAAAGCGTTCAGGAGCGCATCCAGGCGCCCCCGGACGGTCGGATAGGAGATGCCGAGGGCGGCCTCGACATCGCGGATGACGCCCCGGCAGCGCAGGAACGTCTCCAAGAACCGGAGCTGCTCGGCATTGAGGTTCCGGTAGGGCGCAAGCTCGAAGTGTCCCCGCATCTGGACTCCGCAGTCCAGGCAGCTAGCTTCAGTGACTTCCAGCGGCCCGCTACAAAGCGGGCATTTGTTCGGGAGAAGAAGCGTCATTATTTTATTTCCTTGATTATTATACTTTATATAATTAGAAATATCAATACTTATATTAACTATTTTAATAATCCGCCATCATTTTGGTGTGAGTGACTAAGGTCGGGCATTGACGCCACCTGTCGTGTCCGCTATAATGAGTCATGCGCCTGACTTACCGCCTCATTCTGCTACTCGCGCTCGGCGCATTGCCTCTGTTGTTCGTTTCCCGCGCGCCCTGGCTTTTGACCGCCGTGCTCGTCTACAATGCGCTGCTCGCCGCCTGCGCCGTGGCCGATTTTCTGGCTTCGCCCGCGCCGGACAAGGCCGTCAGCCTGTCGCGGATGGTTGACGAGAAGCTCTCGCTGGGGGCTTCAAACGCCGTCACTATCGAGGTCCGCAACCGGACGGAGGCGCCGCTGGCCCTGACCATCCGCGACCTGCCGCCCCCCACCTTCGGCCTGGACCGGGCGGTCGAGGGCCGGATGCTGCTGCCGCCCGACCCGCGTCCCGTCCGCTTCGTCTACCACGTCACGCCGCCTGCCAAGGGCGACTTCTCCTTCGGCGACCTCTACTTCCAGTATCCCGGACGACTCGGCCTGATCCGCCGGCAGGCCGTCGCCCCCGCCCGGCAGAGAGTCAAGGTCTACCCGAACCTCGTCGAGACGGCCAAGTACGAGCTTCTGGCCCGGCGCGGTAGGCTTCAGCAGCTCGGTATTCGGGCCGCCCGCGTGCGCGGCGGCGGGTCCGAGTTCGAGAGCCTGCGCGAGTATGTGCCGGGGGACGAGTACAAGAAGATAGATTGGAGCGCGACCGCGCGGCGCGGTAAGCTGATCTCGCGTCAGTATGAGGCCGAGCGGTCCCAGAACATCATGCTGCTGCTGGACACCGGCCGGAACATGCTCCAGAGCATCCAGAAGATGGCGAAGCTGGACTACGTCGTCAACACCGCCCTGATGCTGGCCTACGTCGCGGCGGCCTCCGACGACAAGGTGGGCCTGATGGCTTTCGACACCGATATCCGCGCTTACCTCCCCCCCGCGAAAAGCAAGGCCCAGGTCTACGGTATCTTGGAGAGCTTGTATAACCTGGAAGCCCGCATGGTCGAGACAGATTATAAAGGCGCCTTCCAGAACCTGTCTACCCGGTGGCGACGCCGATCTCTGGTCGTCTTGTTCACCGACCTGGTTGACCCGGACTCGTCGGTGCAGATGCTGGACGCCGTGCCGATGATCTCCGACCAGCACCGCGTCGTCTGCGTCACCGTGAGCGACCCGAACATCCTCGCCGCCGCGAAGAGCAATCCGACCGACAGCGCGGGCGTCTACCGCAAGGCCGTTGCCACCCAGGTCTTGCAGGAGCGCCGCGCGGCCATCTCGGTGCTGAAGCGGCGCGGCGTGTGGACCATTGATAGCCCGCCGGAGGACCTGAGCGCGGACCTGATCAACCATTATTTAGACTTGAAAGCGCGTTCGATGATTTGAATTCGCCACGGGTCGAAGCCCGAGGCACCGAAAAGCCCGGC
>JANOOM010000005.1:0-3857 GCA_031421335.1 Armatimonadota bacterium | reverse complement strand
CCTCCGCAGGTTAATACAGATTCCAATATCCTATCTTTCCGAGTCCACGCAGGTGGACTTTGTGAGATTGTTGGCGCGGTTTCAACCGCCCACTTTCCGTGCAGTCTCTAAGCCTCGTCCAGCATCGTCATGGCTTTCTTGAGCGAGCGCTGCATGCGGTTGAAGGAGGTCGCTAGACCGGCGATCTCGTCGCGCCCCCGGACCGGCAGATCCTCCACCTCTCGGTCCCCCTGGCTGATGAGATCGGCGGCCCGCGCCAGCCGCGTCACCGGGCGGATGACGAGCAGAGTGAGCATGACGTTGAGCAGCAGCAGCGTGACGGCGAAGGCGGCCGTCAGCGTCCCAAGCACGGCCAGAAACGCCCGCCGGGCCATCGCCTCGGGCAGCGACATCGGGACCGAGACGATCTGCGCCCCGACGACGTCCCCCTTGTGCCAGTTGAACCCGTGGTCCGACCCATACTTGCGGATCATGGACGCCGGGGCGACGGCGGGCGTGCTATGGCAAGTCAGGCAGGCGGCGTCCATGATCCGAATCGGATGGCTCAAATACAGCGACGGCCCGGTCGCGCTCTGCCGGACCCCGATGATCTCCTTCGCATCGGCCTGGTTTTTGAACTGGCTGACGACGTCCGCCTCCCAGTCCGTAGCCTTGTCTTGGAGGACGTTGGTCGGGTCGAGCGTCGCTTCTTTGTAGGTGTACTCGGGGTACTTCTCGCGCAGAGCATTGAACCCCTGGGTGGCCGCGTAGGCGGGCACGGTCTGGGGCAGGAATTCGCGGGCGTTCTGGGCGTCGAGAAGGGGCTTGATCTGCTTGCTGGTGTACTGGCGCATCGCCAGGGCCGTTTCCATCATGATGCGCGCGTTATCTGTGACCTGCTGTTGGGCGTTGCGCTCCAGCAGGGCGTTCGTCATCAGGCACACGGCGAGCAGGCCGAGGGCGAAGACAGTCACCATCATCAGATTGAACTTGGCGAGGATGTTCATGGCGTTCGTTTCTCTTTCAGGTACGTTATACTACAGGAGAGCAGAAGCGTCTGTGACATCCTTCACGTCCGGCTGATCCGGTAGCCGAGCGCGAGGATCAACCGCAGCGTTTCCAGGGCGGTGCTGCGGTCGTACTGTTTTTCCGAATCGGGCAGGTCCTCGTAGGGGACGAGGCCGGGGTGTTCGCGGCGCGTCTCATCCCGCCGCGGCCCGCAGCGCCAGCCCTCGGCCACGCGCTGGGCGGCCCAGACCTCGTGCGTGTTCTTCGCCAGGTCTTCCGTCAGCGCATTCATCTCACCGTCGAGCCGGATGGCAGACGTATCGTGCGGGGCCGGCACATACCGCGCCGCCCCCGCCTGGGCCGCGCCTTCTTTCGGTGTCTGCGTCATGGTGATCATCATTCGCCGCGTCTCCCCACTTCTCCTCCCTGAGCAGGCTACCTTGTCTTTTCCCGATTTTGTCGCTATACTGCTTGGTAGTCAATCTCGCCGACGCGGAGAGCCAGATGCCATCAGTTTCCAGTCCGCCGATGAGTTCCCCTTCCCAGACGCAGGCGGAAGCAGAGGTCCGAAGGATGCTCGACCAGGGGCAGACCTTCCTCGCCCACGACCTGACCCGGAAGGCCCTGCATCGCTTCCCGGACAGCACCCGGCTGAGGCAGGCCCTCGCCCTCGCCTTGTTGCGCGCGGGCGCGCTCGCCGAGGCCCAGGACGCCCTGGAAGACCTTTATCCTTCCCCGCTGCGCGCGGACGCCGTGCCCCTGCGCCACGGCGATGAGGCAGACGAGGAGACCCTGGGCCTGATCGCTCGTGTCTACAAGGACCTCTGGCGGCGCTCAGGGCGGGTTGAAGACGCCCGCCGCGCACGCGATGCTTACGGGCGCGGGTTCGAGGCGTCCGGCGGCTCCTGGACAGGCATCAACGCCGCCACGCTCTCGTGGATCGTCGGCGACCGGACGCGGGCGGCCCAGATCGCCGCCCTGGTGCTGGACGCCACCGACTTGGCCGCGCCGCGCACCGAGGCCGACCGGTACTGGCACGCCGCCACACGCGGCGAGGCACTTCTGCTGCTGGGCCGGGAAAGCGGCGCCCTTGCCGCCTACAGTCATGCCGCCGCGCTCGCGGGCCGACGCTATGCGGCCGTCGCCACTTCCCGCCAACAGCTCCAGCTCCTCGCCGCCCACGGGTTCCCCGTCCCGCCCGCCCTGCTCGCCCTCCTGCCACCCCCCGCCGTCCTGGTGTCCATCGGTCACATGCTGGACCGGCCGGGCCGGCCCGCCCCGCGCTTCCCGCCCTCCGCAGAGGGCGCAGTCGGCGCCCTGATCGCCCGGCACCTGGACGAGACGGACGCCCGCATCGGCTATTCTTCGGCGGCCTGCGGGTCGGACCTGCTGTTCATCGAGGCGATGCTGACGCGTGGGGCCGAAGTCCACGTCGTGCTGCCCTACTCAGCGGGCGACTTCCTGGACGCCAGCGTCCGCTACGCGGGCGCAGGCCACGTCGCCCGGTTCGACACTGCCCTGGCGCGTGCCACCTCGGTCAGACACCTCAGCGAAGAGTCGGTGCCGGGCGACAACAGCTTGTTCGCCCTGATGGGCCGGATGCTGCTGGGCTATGCAACCTTAGCCGCCCAGCCCTTGCAGGCCGAGCCGGTCCTGCTGGCCGTCTGGGACGGCCGGGCGAGCGCCTTCGCCGGCGGCACGGCGGACCTGGTGGCAGGCTGGCCCGACCCCGACCGCCTGCGCGTCGTCCCGGTCGGGCCTGCTCCCCCCTTCGGCGAGGCCCCCGCCCCGCACCCCGCGCTCCCGCCCCAAGCACGCACGCGGGCTTCGATCCGGCGTCAGGTGAAAACATTGCTGTTCGCCGACGTCGTCGGCTACAGCCAGCTCCAGGAGGACAGCATGCCGGCCTTCATGTTCAGCTTTTTGGAGCGCGTCGCCGGGCACCTACCACCGACGACCGGCTTCGTCAACACCTGGGGGGACGCCATCTTCGTCCTCATGGACGACGCCGCGCCGCTGGCCGAGTACGCCCTGGCGCTGCAAGAGATCGTCTGCGACACCGACTGGGCCGAGTACGGCCTGCCCCGCGAGATGAGCATCCGTATCGCCCTGCACGCCGGGCCAGTCTTCGAGGGCATTGACCCGATCACGGGCGCGCTCAACTACTACGGCTCGCACGTCAACCGGGCGGCCCGCATCGAGCCGGTCACGGTGCCAGGCAACATCTACGCCTCCGAGCAGTTTGCTGCCCTGCTGACCGCCGAGCAGCAGGGGACGGCCCACGACGCCCGCCGGGCGGGGCGCGACTGGCAGCCCGCCTACGCCTGCGAGTACATCGGCACGCTGGACCTGGCCCGCGACTTCGGCAGCCTGCCGACCTACCATGTGCGGCGCTTTCAGGCGCCACTCACTTCCGGTCGGGGGTAACCCGATCCAATCTGAGGGCGAACACGGACGGCGAGGGCGAACACGGATGGCGCATTCGCCGTATGACCTAAACAACACCGGCCCGCTGGCCTTCAGTCCGGCGCAGATCAAACAAGCACAGCAGGAAAGCCCTGTAGGATATGGCCCCCGGACCGTTCTGATGCCGCTCAGTGCGCTGACACCCGCGCAGCAGCAGGCGGCCCGGCAAAAGATCGCCCTGTTCAACGAGCACAGGGACCACTACGTCGAGTGGCTCAAGGAGGGTGAGAGCCTGACGCGGGATGGCAAGATCAAGCTCAACGCCTCGCCCAAGCTGGAACTGATCGTACCCTCACTGACGGGGCCGGTCAGCATCGAAGATGGCTCCTCTCTGGAAGCACTATTTCAGTTGTCACGCGAGATGCAGAACAAAATGTGGGAGGCGCGGGCGGCAGGGCCGGTGC
>JANOOM010000004.1:0-9899 GCA_031421335.1 Armatimonadota bacterium | reverse complement strand
CGATTTTCTCCGCGCCGCTCCGTCGGGCCAGGGCTTTACCTTCGATCTTCTGGGCGACCGATTGGCGGGTCTTTCGGCCGAGAAAGCCATTCGGCGCCGGCTTCTCGCTCTCAGATGAGTCCCCTCCCCTGGCATGTTTAGATTAGCCCGGAAGTGTCTAAGAGGAGTGTATGCTTACCCCCGACCCCAATGATATCTTCTCGGCTCACGGAAGCCCGGTCCACCGCAACCTTTCCGTCGCGGCACTTGTCGAGGAAAGCCTGCGGCGGGGCGAGTCGGGGCTGTCTTCCACCGGCGCTCTCAAAGCCACCACGGGCAAATACACAGGGCGCTCCCCCAAAGACAAGTTCCTGGTGGACGACGCCGGAACGCATGACTTCGTGGACTGGGGCAAGACGAACCAGCCACTCGCGCCGGACAGATTCGACGCGATCAGACGCGAGATGATGGCGTTCGCGCAGGGGCGGGAGCTGTTCGTGTTTGAGGGGTTCGGCGGGGCTGACCCCGACTACCGCCTGCCCATCCGTATCATCACGCAGTATGCCTGGCACTCACTGTTCGCGCATCAGCTCTTCGTCCGCCCCACCCCGGAGGAGCTGGAAGGCTTTGAAGCTCAGTTCACGCTGCTGGACCTGCCCGACTTCCAGGCGGACCCAGTGCGGGACGGTGTGAACTCTGAGACGGTCATCGCACTGGACCTGACGCGCCGCTTGGGGCTGATCGGTGGGACGCAGTATGCGGGTGAGATCAAGAAGAGTGTCTTCACGGTCCTGAACTATTTGCTGCCCCAGAGGGATGTCTTTCCCATGCACTGCTCGGCCAATGTCGGGCCAGACGGCGGCACGGCCCTGTTCTTCGGGCTGTCGGGGACGGGCAAGACGACCCTCTCCGCCGACCCCGAGCGGCGCTTGATCGGTGACGACGAACATGGCTGGTCACAGAGCGGCGTCTTTAACTTCGAGGGGGGGTGCTACGCCAAGTGTGTCCGCTTGAGCAAGTCGGGCGAGCCGGAGATCTGGGACGCCATTCGGTTCGGCACCGTCCTGGAAAACGTCGTGCTGGATCCCATTACACGCACCGCCGACTATGACGACATCTCGCTGACCGAGAACACGCGCGCCGCCTACCCGCTCGACTTCATCCCCGGCGCGCTGGCGCGGGGCGTCGGCGGCCACCCCAAGACGATCCTGTTCCTGACCGCCGACGCCTTCGGCGTCCTGCCCCCCGTCGCGCGGCTGACGCGCGCGCAGGCGCTCTACCACTTCCTGAGCGGCTACACCAGCAAGCTGGCCGGGACAGAGCGCGGCGTCACCGCCCCCGAGCCGAACTTCTCCGCCTGCTTCGGCGCCCCATTCTGGCCCCTGCCGCCACTGCGCTATGCCGAGATGCTGGGGAGTCGGCTTGACGAACACAGCGCGACCTGCTATCTGGTCAACACCGGATGGAGTGGCGGGCCGTATGGCGTCGGCCACCGGATGGACCTGGCTCAGACGCGGGCCATCGTTCATGCCGCCCTGCGCGGTGACCTGAAAGAAGCGCCAACCGTCGTTGACCCCGTGTTCGGCCTGCACGTCCCATTGCACGTCGCGGGCGTCCCCGATGAAGTCCTCCAGCCCCGCGCGACATGGGCCGACTCTCAGGAGTATGACGATGCCGCTGCCGCGCTGGCCGCCCGCTTCCACGCAAACTTCAAGCGGTTCCCAGAGGTGAGCGAGGCCATCAAGGCGGCGGGGCCGCAGTCAGCGGGAGACTCGCAGTGACCTGTCTCGTGGGTCTGACGCACTACGCTCCGGCGAAGCCAGCGTCGGCCGTTGATTCAGCTATCGTGCAGAGCATCAGGCAAAAAGCGACGGCCAATTTGAGCAAGCAAGACAACCTTGAATATCAGACCATCCTCGCTTCTGTCCTGGGTGGGCGCAAGGAGGCAACGCCGACTGACCGCAAGCGGTTCTTGGCGGCCTTGGACAAGCAGTACGCGAAGCCGCCCGAAACGTCCTATTTTCTCAGGCCGCTGACTTCAGGATTTCAGTATCGGACGGACTTGTTCTGGGACGCGCTTGTCGCTTACAAGCGTCATGCCCCATATCGGTCTCCCAAGGGGGCGGCGGATGAGGGCTTTCTGCTGGCGCAGGTGGCAGGCACGCCCGAGGGGCAGCAGAAGGAAACGGCAGCTCGCGGGAGAATAATCGCCCCCAATGCGGACATGATCGCAAGGATCACCTCCAGGAAGCCGGTCTTCCTCGCGGACACCGGCGAGACCGTGGTCTTCGACGAGTAGCGTATCAAAGACACGGAGTTCGGGACGGCCATCACCCAGAAACGGCTCCTGCTGACACGCCCGTGAGCTAGACAGCCGCGTCGGTCGCTTCCAAAACGCCCCGCCAGGTCCGCTCGGCGACAAACCCAAGCTTCTCGCGGGCGGGCGTGAGGTCGTAGAAGGTCTTCCCCGTCAGACGGTCCAAGTCGCCGAGCAGGTTCGGCAGGTGCCGCTCGGCAAGCTCGCGCGCCGTGGCATTCACGGTCAGGTCATTTGCCATCGTGTAGAAAACGTGGTGGCCGGTCAGGTCAGACTCCAGGGCCAGGCGGAAGGCGACCGCCTGGTCGTGGACGTCTATGTAGCCCCACAGGGAGTTGTCGCGCTCTTCCCCCCTTCGTTCCGCCATGCGCTGAAGCCAGCCGTGCGCCTTGGCCCGTTCCAGATCCATCACGAAGGGCGGGCGGATGACGATGGTGGTCATGCCGGAGAGCCGCGTCATGGCCGCCGCGCTCTCCTCATTCATCAGCTTGGACAGACCGTAAACGTCCTGCGGGCGGCGCGGATGAGCCGTGTCAACGGGCAAATAGTCCGGCAGGCAGGGGTGCTTGGGGAAAGAAAAGCCCAGCGCGCCGACACTTGAGGTCAGCACGACATGGGGGACATCGTGCGCCGCGGCCGCTTCCAGGATGTTCTGCGTCCCGATGACGTTCAGCCGTAAGACTTCATCGGCCGGCACAGAAGGGCTTGGAATCGCCCCGATATGGGCCACGGCGTCACACCCCTGGACGGCGTTCAGCATCGCCAGCGCGTCGGTCAGGTCAGCATAGATTGTTTCGGCGGTGTGGCGCACCTCCGGGGGCAAGGGTCGGCGGTCCAGCGCTTTGACTGTGTGCCCGTGTTTAACCAGTTCCAAAACGGTCTTTGAGCCGATCTTGCCCGCCGCGCCTGTCACGAGTATCCGCAAAGTCTTTTCTTCTTCCTGTCGCTCTAAGCGAATAGCATCTGGATGAGCCGCGTCCCATCCTCGACCTGGGTCGTCGCCTCGTCCACGGCCCGTTCGTCGAAGGGGAAGTGGGAGGCAGTATGGGCTTTAGTCGAGTCGAACAGCAGGAAGGGCACCGGCCCCGCTTCGTGAGTCCGCAGCGAGATCGGCGTCTTGTGGTCCGGTACGATCAGTAGCCGGTAGTTATCACGCCCGACCATGCCGTCGCGCAGAGTGCCGAGCAGCTTCCGGTCGGTGTCCTCAATGGCCCGCATTTTATGCTCTAAGTTGCCCTCGTGCCCCGACTCATCCGGCGATTCGACGTGAATGTAGATGAAGTCCAGCGTGTCCAGGGCCGAAAGGGCATAATTCGCCTTGGCGACATAGTCGGTGTCTATGTAACCAGTTGCGCCCGGCACGTCGATAATCTTCAGGCCGGTGGCCCGGCCCAGGCCGCGCACCACGTCCACGGCCGTGATGACGCCGCCGCGCTTGCCGAAGGTCTGTAGGAAGTTCGGCAGGCTCGGCGCATAGCCCTGCCCCCAGAGCCAGATCATGTTGCCGGGACTCTTCCCTTCCTCGCGCCGCTTGACGTTGATCGGGTGGTCATTCAGCAGCTCCAAAGAGTCGTACATGAGTTGGCGCAGCCGCTCCGCGCCCGCCCCCTCGGGCCAGTGCCCGGCCAGCGGCTTGCCCGTGAAGTCGTGCGGCGGGGTGGTTTGCAGATCCACCGAGCCACCCTGCTCGGCCATGATGTGCCGATACTGGATGCCGGGGTAGAAGCGGCGCTTGCTGCTGCCGAGCTTCTTGTCAATCAACTCGATGAGGGGCCTTGCCTCCTCGGTCGAGATGTGGCCCGCCGAGTTGTCCAGCAGATTCGTCTCGTCGGTCGTGACCAGGGAGCAGCGATAAGCGACATCGCCAGCGTCCAGCGGCACGTCCATGGCGATGGCCTCGATCGGTCCGCGCCCGGTGTAGTACCGGCGCGGGTCGAAGCCCAGAAGGTCCATGTTCGCCACGTCACTGCCAGGGTACATGCCGTCGGGAACGGTCAGGACGCTGCCGACCAGGGACTTTTCGGCCAGAGCATCGAAGTTCGGCGTCCGGGCGGCCTGCATGGGCGTCTGCCCGTCGAGTTCGGCCATCGGCAGGTCGGCCATGCCGTCGGGCACCAGCATGATGTATTTCAAGGGAGAACCTCCAGAGCGCTACCGTCGGCCAGACGGTACGCGTAAAAGTGACGATCCAGGGTGAAGATGCGGCGCATCCCCAGCGTCTCAGCGGCGACCACGAGGGAGGCATCGGCCAGGTCCATCGGCGCGTCTTGGTACTTCAACATCAGCGCGCGCATCTGGTTATAGTCCCCCTCAGTCTGATAGTGGATTCGCAACAGCCCGTCCGCCACATAGGCCAGAGCTTCGTCCTGCGCTCGGAAGCCGAGGTCACGCCCCAAGAGATACAAGGCTTCGGTGAAGCAGGGCCATGTCGTCAGGAGTGGACCGGGGACCAGAGGCAGTACGGACTTACAGCGCTCGCGGCTGGGGTCTTTGCGGTTGAAAAGGACAAACATCGGCCCAGCGTCGGTTAAGGTCATGGGGCCAACCTTCACAAATCGCCGGAACTGTGCTTCTCGGCCAGATGATCGGCGAAGGCCCGACTGGCTTCTTGCGCCTCATAGGCCGTTCCTTCACTCTCGAACAGCCCGACCCTGCCGTTCAGCATTTCTGCCAAAGAACGTGTGGGCATTTCAGTCGCTGGGCTGGCGTGCGCGTTTATGTCCCGCAGTACCAGTTCAGCCACATAATTTTCGGCTTCTCGTCCTTGTGCTTGCGCTTTCTGGCGGACAAGTTTCTCTTCTTCCGGCGCTAGGTTCAGTGTAATAGCCATGGAAACCTCCTCTAAAATGCGTCCTACGCTTTCCATTTAGTCAGCCGTTTTTCAGTTTCCATCACGGCTTTTTTGCCGACCTCAGACCGCTGTTTTCTGCGGTGAGCGTGCTCGTCATCCCCGTCATCCAGTCGTGAGCGTCGAAAACGGTCCGCGCCTGTGCACCAGCATGATGTATTTCATGTGGGCAGGTGCCTCCTACTTTATCTTTGGGACTTGTGGTGCTGGGGGCCAAACCCCTTCACCTTGCTCGTAGGATGGTTCCACGACAGTAATATTTCGCTGCTCCGTCGCAATACGGTACCAGGAAAAGCTTGTTAGGAGCCAAAGAAGCAGACTGAGGCCTACAAGAAAATCTTGAAAGCTGACCATCCTTGACAGGCTGGGAAGAATGTAAAGAGTGGCGGCGCCCATGATTAGAACCACCAGCGTTAGCAAAGATATCGCTACGATTGCGATGGTGGGCTGGATGCGGAATATCTGAGATGAGGATTGCGACTGAACGGTCACGATAGCGCCCGACTTAACCAGCCGATACTGCTTCCAGATCGTGAGCAGCAATGCCACCGGAATTACGGCCCCTAGGCAACAAGCCGTGCCATCTATCTTGCTCCCATCAGAGAGAAGATATAGCCCCCAACCAGACAAGACCAAGGCAGAACAGAGCTGCCAGACGAGAGCCATTCTCATCCTACGCAGCGTAAGCCTCTGACCCTGCGGTTGAGGCGCAGTCTCTACTCTGTCCCCGTCGTTCATCGCGGCAACTCCTCGCCCGTGAGCCGCTGGTACGCCTCCCGATACTTCGCCGCTGTCTTCTCTACGATCTCGGGCGGCAGCTCGGGGCCGGGGGCGGTCTTGTCCCAGTCAAGCGTCTCTAAATAGTCGCGGACGAACTGCTTGTCAAAAGACGCCTGCGACTTGCCGGGCTTGTAGCGGGACGCCTCCCAAAAGCGCGACGAGTCTGGGGTCAGGGCCTCGTCAATCAAGACCAGCTTGCCGTCAAGACGTCCAAACTCGAACTTGGTATCGGCGATGATCAGGCCCCGCTCGGCAGCGTAGGCACGGGCAAACTCGTACAGGGCAAGGCTTTTCTCGCTGAGTTCCGAGACGGTTTCGGCCCCGACCGCCTCAGCCGCCTGGGCGGAGGAGATGTTCATATCATGGCCCGACGATGCCTTGGTGGCGGGCGTGAACAGCGGCGCGGGAAGCTGTTCGCCCTGGCGCATCCCGACGGGGACGGGGATGTCGTAGAGCCGGACCTCGCCGCCGTGGCCGAACAAGCCCTGATAGTCCTTCCAGGCGGAGCCGTCGAGGTAGCCGCGCACCACGCATTCGAGCGGCAGGGCGAGGCACTTCTGGACGAGCTGCGACCGACCTTCGAGCATCGAGACCAGATCGGCGGTCACGTTGACATTGGCATCGTGCAGGCGCGCACCGATGGTGTCCATGTCGGAAGCAAGGAAGTGGTTCGGGACGATGTGGCCGGTCCGGGCGAACCAGAAATGGGACAAGGCGGTCAAGACGCGGCCCTTGTCGGGGATTCCGGTCGGCAGGATGACGTCAAAAGCCGAGAGGCGGTCGGTGGCGACGATCAGCAGGGTATCGCCGAGGTCGTATACGTCGCGCACCTTGCCGCTGATAAACTTGGGGAGGCCCGGAATGTCCGTCTGTAGGATTGTCTGGCTCATGGGATAACTTTACCCAAAATCTGGCTCGGGCTGATAGGGCCGATGTGCCGGCTGTCGTCGGACTCGAACAGGTTGTCCCCCAGGACATAGATGGTGCGGGAGGGAATCGGCATTTGGATCTTGCCGTGGGCGACGGCCCAAAAATAGTCGCCGAACATCAGTGGGTATGGGATATGGCGGGCGCCGTTCACCGTGACGAAGTCGCCGGTGGGCGAGATGGACTCCCATGGCCGGATAAAAGCGATGCGCTTGATTAGCTCGTCGCCGTTGTTGTCGCGAAAGATGATGACGTCGCCCGGCTTCAGACTCGACCGGGGCGCACTCATCCAGACCAGGACAGTTTCACCGTTCTTATAGGTCGGCGACATGGATGGCCCCGAAATGCGCCCTTGCCGGACGTTCAGGCGCAGGACCAAGGCCAGGGCGAGGAGGACGCCGATCGCGATCCAGGTCTGCTTGCGGAGGCGGGTCATAAGGGGTAAGAGCCGATCATTGCGGAGCGAGGTCCGCGACGGTGACTTGGCTAACGACTTGGTCCAGGCGGATCGGCCCGAAGACGCGGCTGTCCTCTGAGTTGTCCATGTTGTCGCCTATCATATAGAGCGTGTTCTCGCGGGGCGGCTTGGGCAGGCGGCCCGTCGTTACGGCGCGGTTATGATCCAGGAAAAGCATCCGCCAGGGGCGCTCGCAGCCGGGAATTTGGATGAGTTCTGGGGGCGCCGCCGTCCCCGCCGGGTTCTGGACGAATACGATCCTCTTGACCAGCTCCGCCCCGTCGTTGTCTCGGAAGACGACCACGTCACCCGCCCGCGGCTTGTCGCGCGGGATCAGCTTCCAAGCGGCGAGGGCCAGCAGTAGAAAGAAGGCCAGGAACGCCCATTCCATGCGCCGCAGGACCGCCCCCTGCCGCCGCTTCTCCTGTTCCATAGGCACTGCAGGGGTCTGGGGGGTCGTTGGGGTCATCGCTTAGAAGTCCAGGGCGCGGACGACGGCTTCCAGCGTGGCCGGGATGGTCGCCGGGTGCGACATGGTCTTGATGGCCCGCTCAGGGTCTTTGAGGCCGTGTCCGGTCAGAGTGATGGCGACGGTCGCCCCGTCATAGCCCCGGAAGTATCCGGCGTCGAAGAGCTTCTTGAGGCCCGCGACCGGCGCGGCGCAGGCCGGCTCGGTGAAGACGCCTTCCAGCGCGGGCAGCATTCGGTAGGCTTTCAAGATCTCCTCGTCGGTCACTTTGTCAATCACGCCACCGGACTCGTCCCGCGCGGTCAGCGCGTGCTTCCAGGAGGCGGGGTTGCCGATGCGGATGGCCGTCGCGATGGTGTGCGGTTTTAGAACAGGGGCGCCGTCCACGATGGGGGCCGCGCCCGCCGCCTGGAAGCCGAGCATTCGGGGCAGTCGGTGCGAGATACCCGCCGCTTGATACTCTTTGTAGCCCTTCCAGTAGGCAGTGATGTTGCCCGCGTTGCCGACCGGCAGAGCGTGGAAGTCGGGGGCGTCGCCCAGCACATCGCAGACCTCAAAAGCCCCCGTCTTCTGGCCTTCAATGCGGTATGGGTTGATGTGGTTGACGATGGTGATGGGGTACTTCTCGCAGACCGCCCGCGTCAGGGTCAGGGCGTCATCGAAAGTGCCTTCGATGGCGATCACCTTCGCGCCGTGGATGAGCGCTTGCGACAGTTTCCCCAAGGCAACGTCGGTGTTCGGCAGCAGCACGACGCATCCTAGTCCCGCTCGCGCCGCGTAAGCGGCAGCCGCCGCACTTGTGTTGCCCGTGGAGGCACACATGACGGCTTTCGCGCCCTCCTCCAGCGCCTTGGTCACGGCCATGGTCATGCCCCGGTCCTTGAAGGACCCAGTGGGGTTCATGCCCTCGAACTTCAGCCATAGGTTCAAGCCCGGTGCGATGGCCTGGGCCAACCGGGGCGCGGGGATAAGGGGCGTATCGCCCTCGAAAAGCGTCACGACCGGCGTCCTGTCCGAGACAGGTAGGTAGGCGCGGTAATGGTTGATAATTCCTTGTCGCATAGGTATTTCCAAAGGCCGGCCCCACCCGGCTCGTTCCTCGCCACCCTCCCCCGTTCCGGGAGAGGGTCAGAAAGGAGAGGGTCAGAGGGAAAAGCCAGTTCCCAACTTCTTATCCAAACTTTTCACCCCTTTCCCGCTTGCGGGGGAGGGGTCGGTACGCAGTGCCGGGGGTGGGGTCTTATCCCCTACCCCCACATCTTCGGCAGGTACAGGGTCTCGCCGTTGAGCGAGATATAGTCTTCCGCCCCGACGCTCGCCAGTAGGTCGGCAGCCTGTGGGTCGAAGCCGCCCGACGCGGTGACGAACTCGTCACGAAGATAAACGCCGACGATCTGGGCGGCGACGAATTCGCACTTGCTCGGCGGCAGCGCCATAATGCCCGACACACGGCACTCAATACTAGCCGGGCTTTCGCCGACGCGCGGGCAGTCCACGACCTGCGAAGGCAGGGAGGTTAGACCCAGCCGCGCAAAGTCATCTTGCTTATCGGCTCCTTCAGCGGATTTGTTCATGATATCCGCCAGGAAGCGGGGAACGAGGTTGACGACAAACACCTGCGTCGCCTTGATGTTGGCGAGCGTATGTTTGTCTTGTCCGGCGCGCTGGCTGAACGACAGCCCCAGCATGGGCGGGTAGGTCGCAAGCCCGGCATACGAGCTATAAGGCGCGATGTTCGGGACGCCCTGTGCGTCAATGGTCGAGATGAGCGCGAGGGGCCGGGGGGCGATGAGGGAGGCCCAAATCTTCCCGTTCACGTCGCGGGGGATGTCTTCAGCAATGTAGTACATGGTTATTCGTAGTTTCTAAGCTCTTCTTCCAAATCTGCCTTCAGTCGCTCTGCCGTTACATTGGGTCCCTTGCCGTCCGGCGTCGGGAACATGGCAATCCGCCGGTTATCTTGCAGGACGGCCACTAGCTCTTTGTCGTTCACGTTGTAAGGCACGACGCATCAGACTTTAGGACGAAGCACATGCGATGTCGCTAGAGCGGCAGATACCTGACCTTGTTAAGTACCCACGCATATGTTTCCTGGGATTCTGCCCCATCCCTCAAAGACTGG
>JANOOM010000003.1:0-2292 GCA_031421335.1 Armatimonadota bacterium | reverse complement strand
CACCGACAAGCGCGGCCAGGTGACGGTGCTGACCGCGCTCGGCAAGCAGCAGTCGCGCACCATCGTCACAGGCCTCCGAAACGACACCGATGTGGAGATCGTTTCGGGCCTGCACGCCGGCGAAACATTGATTGTGCCGGCGCTCGACGGCGCGGCCCGCCGCAAGACGGATATCGGCAGGGGGCCGGGCGGATAGAACCCACCCCGCAGCGACTTGTCGCGAGGTGGGTTCCAGAAAAGGCTACCATGTTCCAACGCTCCCGCAAAGGCTACGTCGAGCAGCAGATCGAAGGGCTGGCCCTCGTCCTCGCCCGCATCCTGACCGGCAAGGACGGCGGGCGCTATGAGGCCGCGCTGGCCGAGGCCGCCGACGCCTGCAAGAAGATGACCGGCCTGAACCTCGCCACCCTCACTGTGCTGCCCGACGAGACCCTGCTGAACTTGTTCCGTATGGGCGGTGGCCTGGACCCCGCCCGGTGCGTCATCGCCGCCCGTCTTTTGGCCGCGCAGGCGGACGTCTACGAAGCCCAGAACCGCGTCGTCGCCGCCCAGGCCAGCTTGCACAAAGCGCTCGTGCTGCTGCTGGAAGCCATGCGCTTCGAGGCGGACCTGCGGACTCTGGCCTACCGGGAGCAGGTCGAGGACATTCTCGCCCGGCTGCAAGGCTACGTCCTGCCCGACGATTTGGCCGTGCGGCTTGCGGCATACCGGAAGACGACGAGCGAAGAAAGCGCGCCAATCCTATGATCTTCTTTGAGTCCGTTCGGGTCGCGCTCGCCGCGCTGTGGGCGAACAAGTTGCGCGCCCTGCTCACCATGCTCGGCGTCATCATCGGCGTCATGTCCGTCATCATCATGATCGCCGTCGTCCAGGGCCTCCGGCAGCAGATTTTAGACCAGTTCGCCGGCAATGGCGCGAACCTCATCTTCGCCTCCTACCAGCCGAAACTCGGCGCCGTCCAGCGCGGCGGCTTCTCCGGCTTGACTATGGAAGACGCGCGGGCGGTGGAAGCGCGCTGCCCGATGATCGGTGCGGTCAGCCCCAGCGCCGACACCTCCGTCGTCGCCCAGGTCGGGAGCAGCCGCCGGTCGGTCACGCTGACCGGCGTGCTGGACACCTACAACCAGACCCAGAACCTGCCGCTGACCGGGGGGCGCTTCATCAGCGCGGACGATGTGGCGGGCTGGGGGAAGGCGTGCGTCATCGGCCACAAGGTCAAACAGGATCTGTTCGGGAACACAGACCCTCTGGGCAAGGAGATTCGCTGCACGACCGGGGACGGCTCGAACGTCTCCCTCATCGTGGTCGGCCTGCTGGAAGAAAAGGATCGGGGCGGGGGCGGGCAGGACTACAACAACGCCCTCTATGCCCCGCTGACGTCCGTGCAAAAGCGCTTCACCGGCGACGACAAGATCAGCAGCTTTTCGACGCGCTCCCGCGAGGTCTCGCAGGTGGAGTCGGCGGCGGACCAGGTGTGGAGTGTCCTCAAGATGCGCCACCCCCTGAACTACAAAGACCTGGTCGTGGACACGCAGGTGGGCATCTTAAAGCAGTTAGACGTTCTGCTCGGCGGCATCCAATTGGTTCTGGGCGGGGTAGGGGGTCTGGCACTACTGACCGGCGGTATCGGCATCATGAACATCATGCTCGTCTCGGTGACCGAGAGGACCCGTGAGATCGGTATCCGCAAGGCGGTCGGGGCGACGCGCGGGGCGATCTTGTTGCAGTTCGTCGTGGAAGCGATGGTGGTCTCGGGGCTGGGCGGCCTGATCGGCGTCGCGTGCGGCTATGGCGCGGCCCAGCTCATTGACCACTTCGCGCACAAGATCCTGCCGACCTTCGTCCCCTTCTGGGCCACGGAACTCGGCTTCGGCTTCGCCGTCGGCGTCGGCCTGTTCTTCGGCATCTACCCCGCCTTCCGGGCCGCCAAGCTTGACCCGATCACCGCCCTGCGCTATGAGTGATTCTGAGGGGCACGTCCAGGGCGATTGCATATAGCCGTCAAGGCAGACACGAGGCGCGTAGGGGCAGGCCCCCGTGCCTGCCCTCTATATGCAATCGCCCTGGGGGCACGTCCGGGCGGCTTGACAAGCGGCCCGGATTGTGTCACACTATGTCTGCGACGCTCCAATCATCCCACGTCGCGTTTCATCCGGTTCCACCCGGTTCCACCCTGTTCTATCCTGTTCCACCCTGTTCTATCCTGTCCGACGATCTCTGTCTACTGCGAGACCCCTCAGAGGAGATTCATCATGACTGACCAAGACAACAGCGCAGCCCGGACGCGCTCGC
>JANOOM010000002.1:0-2664 GCA_031421335.1 Armatimonadota bacterium | reverse complement strand
TCATCAACCTGGCCGTCAGCCAAACGTCCGACCCGACCGGTGCCTACTTTGTGTACCACCTCAACACGACGACCAACGACGTCGCCGGCGTTCCGGTCATCCCCGATTACACCTACATCGGGGCCGACAAGAACGGCATCTACCTCAGCAGCAACAACTTCGAAATCGGCGGGACCGGCGCTTTCCAGGGCGTCACGATCTTGGCGCTCCCCAAGGCGGCGCTTGAGGCCGGCAATCCCTTCCTCATCAATGGCTTCCTCCTGCCACCGTCAATCGGCGGTGCAGCCCCGGTAGACCAGGTGTTCGGGCTGGCCCCTTCCACGACGCCCCCCGGCGACCAGACTTCGGCCGTTGCGGGCGGCACGGAATTCCTGCTGAGTTCACTCGACCCGAACGGCACCCTGGACAACCGGCTGACCGTCTGGGCGATTACCAACACCAGCTCGCTGGCGACCAGCGCCCCCACCCTGAACCTGAGCTACAGCGTCATCAGCACGGAGGCTTACGGGATGCCGCCCGCCGCCACACAGAAGGCGGGGCTGACACCACTGCGCGACTTTTTCAAGGACGTGGACCCCATCGAGAAACTCAACACGGACGATGATCGCATCTTCCAGCTCACCTACGCCGGCGGCAAGCTCTACTCGGCGCTCACCACCGTGTTCCTGACCAGCGGCCCCGCCCGCGCCGGAATCGCCTACTTCGAGATCAAGCCGACCGTCACCAAGGCGGGCGTCCTGAGTGCCGCCGCCAGCAAGCAGAGCTACGTCGGCCTGTCCAAAGACGACGTGTTCTACCCATCTCTGGGCGTCAACAGCATGGGCGACGTGGTGATGACCTTCACGCTGTCCGGCCCGGACTACTTCCCGAGCGCGGCCTACGTCTCGCTCAACAAGGGCGACAGCGTCATCCACCTCGCCGCCGCCGGCGCGCTGCCGGATGACGGCTTCACCGGCTACCCGTCCTTCCTCGGGGGCAACGGCGTTGCGCGCTGGGGCGACTATCAAGTCGCCTATTCCGACGAACAGGGCAACATCTGGCTGGCCGCTCAGTATATCCCGACGAATACGGGCGTCAACAAAGGCACCAACCCCCGCGATTTATCTGCGAACTGGGGCACCTTCATCAGCCAGGTCGCCCCATAACCTCGGCTATGCCAAAGCCCCCGCCCACTTCGGGCGGGGGCTTTTCTTTTGCAAAACCGGCTGTCAAGGCGATAAAGCGGATATGAAAGTCAACACGCTGCTGCGTCCCTGGAAGGGCGACAAGAGGTGGACGCAGATGTCCGGGCGGGCCGCTGCCCTCAAAAAAGCCGGCCTCCCAATTGCGGACATCCTCGCAGCCCTGGAAGCAGAATACGGCCGCCCCGAGCCGCTCCAAACACTGCGCGATGCGCCCGCGCCATTTCGCGTCTACGGCGAGGTCGGCGGGGACATCAGCCCAGCCGCCGTGAGTCAGCTCGAACTCGCCCTGCGGCTGCCCATCGCGCTGGAAGGCGCTTTGATGCCGGACGCCCACGTCGGCTATGCCCTGCCCATTGGCGGCGTCTTCGCGGCCCACCGGGCCGTCTCGCCCGCCATGATCGGCGTGGATATCGGCTGCAGGATGCACCTGAGCTTGTTCGCGCTGCCGTCCACCGAGTTCCGGGCGCGGCGTGAATCCCTGTTTTCTGACCTGCTGGCCGTGACGACATTCGGCGTGGGGGCAGACAACGCCCGGCCCGCCGATCATGCCGTCCTGGACAAAGCGCGCTGGACGCTGACGAGCCAGACGCGCGGCCTGCGCGACAAGGCCAGGCGGCAGCTCGGGACGAGCGGCAGCGGCAACCATTTCGCCGAGCTTGTGGTCGGGGAAAGGCTTGCCCCCGGCAGCGGCCTGCCCGAGTCGTTCGGCGGTCTGCTGACCCACAGCGGCTCACGCGGGGTCGGCTACGCCCTCGCCACCCACTACATGAGTCTGGCCGCGCTCGAGTCGGCCCGAACCGCGCGCGTCCCGAAGATGTACGAGTGGCTGGATTTGGACGGGGATGCCGGGCAGGAATACTGGTCGGCGATGGAGCTGGCGGGGGACTTCGCGCGGGCTTGTCACGAGGTCATCCATGCGGCGTTCTCCCGCCGCTCTGGATTGACGCCCCTGATGACGGTCGAGAACCACCACAACTTTGCCTGGCGGGACGGGACGGACCGGGTCATCCACCGCAAAGGGGCGACGCCCGCCGAAGCCGGCGTCCTGGGCGTCATCCCCGGCAGCATGGGCAGCGCGTCCTTTATCGTGCGCGGCGGGGGCGTACCCGAAGCTCTGCACTCAGCATCGCACGGCGCGGGCCGCGTCGGCAGCCGGGCGGCGGCCCGAGACCGGGTCAGCATCGGGGAAGTGCGGCGGTGCTTGAAGCAGCAAGACATTCTGGTGGAGGGCCTGACGGCGGAGGAGGGGCCGGACGCCTACAAGGACATCGAGCGCGTCCTGCGTATTCAGGTGGAGGCGGGGCTAGTAACGTCCTTGGCACGGATGATGCCGGTTGCGGTCATCATGGCGGGCGAGTGAGACCTAACCCCGGCGCGAGCGCCGACCCTTCCCTGTTAGGGAAGGGTGGGAGCAATCTGATCCTACTCCTTGTCAGGAGTCGGGGGCTTTCTACTTGATCTTCACCCTTCCCTAACAGGG
>JANOOM010000001.1:0-2207 GCA_031421335.1 Armatimonadota bacterium | reverse complement strand
GAGGAAAGCAGGGCGACGACGGCGTCCAGGTTCTCCTTGGCGACGTTCATCTTCAGGCCGACGAGGCTGTCGGCGTCGAGGGCGCCTTGCAGGAGGAGCTGGAGGTTCTCGACTTTGGTGCGCTTCCAGTCGTCCTCCCAGGAATGGCGGTTCGCAATCAGGCGGGTGGTGCTTTCGAGCAGGGTGTCCACGATCTTGAGGCCGTGGGCGGCCAGGGTGCTGCCGGTCTCGGTGCCCTCGACGATGGCGTCCACGAGGTCGGGGACCTTGACTTCGGTGGCTCCCCAGCTAAACTCGACGTGGGCGGTGACGCCGTGCTTTTCGAGGTAGCGCCGGGTGACGCCGACGAGTTCGGTGGCGATACGCTTGCCTTCGAGGTCGCGCGGGCCGGCGATGGGCGAATCGTTGGGGACGGCCAGCACCCAGCGGTAGGGGCGCGACGTGGACTTGGAGTAGATGAGTTCGGCGACCTCATAGACGTCGGCCTCGGACTCGACCACATTGTCGTGCCCGGCCAGGCCGCAGTCGAGGACGCCCATGGCGACGTAGCGGGGGATCTCCTGGGCGCGCAGCAGGACGGGTTCCAGCTCGTCGTCGTCCACGACGGGATGGTAGGAGCGGGCGGAGACGCGGAAGTCCCAGCCGGCCTTTTTGAACAGGGCGAAGGTGGCGTCTTGCAGGCTGCCCTTGGGCATGCCGATCCGCAGTTTCTGGGTCACGGTATCTGTATCCTTAGTGGGGCGTTCGGCTGAGAGGCGTTCGGTCGAACATCGATTTCTGCTTAGTATGGCAAATCGGCGAGGGACAAGTCAACCACAGGGGTGGAGGCGGACAGGCGAGGGCGGACGCGGGCGAGGGCGAGGGCGAGGGCGGGCGAGGGCGAACACAAGGCTCGCCCCTACGATATGCCGGCGTATGCCTTTGAGGCAAACAGGAAACAAATACACCTGTGAGGAGGCAGTTGTGACGGTGGGATTTGGCTCCAGGCTCCCTGTCGGAGGTGTGCGGGGGGAGAGATCTTCCTCATCAACGGTATCGCGGCTCGTCATAGGCCCCTTGACGAAAGGCCCACCGTGTGTTATGCTGCATCTATCATGCGCGCAGATAAGACGATCTGCAACCCGAAAGCGAGAGCCAGTGCGGCTCCCGCTTTTTTGTCGTTTCAAAGGGCAAAAGAAAGGCCGCCATGCGTGTTTGTCTGCTCGTTCTTTTCTTGCTAGGAGTGTTCTCGATGACGCCATTAACCGCCGAAGCCGCGCCGCACCCGCCGGAGACACTGGCGCGGGGTCTTAAGTTCCCAGAGGGGCCGACGCTCTCGGCGGATGGCACGACGCTCTACGCCGTCAATGTCCAGAGTGGAGCGATCTCGCGGCTGGACCTGAAGACCGGGGTGTTCTCCTACGCCTGGGTGACGCTGCCAGAGGGCGGGCGTGGCAACGGCATGACGCTGGGGCCGGACGGGGCGCTGTATGTGGCCGATGTGGGGCGCAGGCTGATTGCCCGGATCTCGCTGCCGGACGGTGCGGTCACGACCGTCGCAGACAAGGCGCCCGGCGGCGGAGCATTCCGGGGGCCAAACGATCTGATCTTTGACAAAGACGGTGGCCTCTACTTCACCGATCCGGACGGGAGTTGGGACACGCCGGTGGGGGCGGTCTACCATATCGCGGCCCGGACGCGCGTCGTCTCGCGGGTCGCCGACGGGATGCGGTTCCCCAACGGGCTGGTGCTGACGGCGGATGGGAAAAGGTTGCTGGTGGCAGAGTCGCCGCTGCACTTGATCACGGAGATCGCGCTGGCAGGAGGTGCGAAGCGCGTCTTCTGCGTCACGGGGACAGTGGGGGGTGGGGACGGGATGCGCCTGGGGCGCGACGGCTTCCTGTACGCGGCCATCTACGGGGAGGGCGTGATCGCCAAGATCTCCCCAGTGGGCGAGGTCGTTCAGCGTTACGAGGTGCAGGTGGGGAAGCACTGCACGAACCTGTGCTTCGCGCCGGACCAGAAATCGCTGTATGTGACCGAGACGGACACGAACACGGTCATCAAAATGAGGATCTAGGCGGGCGGTTGAAACCGCGCCAACAAGTTCACAAAGTCCACCTGCGTGGACTCAGATCTCCGATCTTATAATAGAGTTGTTGCGTGTTAGCCAGAATGGGCAGTTATGGTGTAAACTGCTCCCATGATCACTTTCGAGCGTGTTGCCG